>NZ_PJBM01000240.1:0-34957 GCF_002836075.1 Shewanella sp. GutDb-MelDb
AGCGCGCGGAGCAAAAGCAACAATGGCAAGCTGCGCTGAGCGCACGTCAAAACGCAACGGTGCTCAGTTTTGACCAGCTTCTCGCCCAAGCTAACAATGAAAATCTAACAGGCTACAAACTTAGCACTCAAGCCACACCAACTCTGAAACAGGTCTTTCTTCTCGATAATCAGACGGTCGATGGCAGAGTCGGTTATTTGGCTTACCAAGCATTTGAAATTGCTCCCGCTAAACCCTGGTTATTAGTCGAATTAGGATTTGCGCAAGGCGGCATTGATCGTGCGGTGTTGCCCAAAGTCGCAGCAATCACAAAACCTCTGCAGCTTACGGGTCGGGTCTACCAAAAAGAGATGAATCCGATGAGCTCCGATTTAATGCCTGAACTCGGTTGGCCCAAGCGTATTCAAAACTTAAATATTGAGCAGTTGGCCTTATTGATAGACCAGCCGCTAGCGCGCGCGGTACTGCAACCCAACAATATCCCAAACGATACGCGCATTCATCCATGGCAACCCATTCCGCTATCGGCGCAGAAACATCAGGGGTACGCCGTGCAATGGTTTAGCATGGCTGCTGTATTTGGGATCATCATGCTGTATCTACTTTTTCGCAAATTAAAACAACAAGATAAATAACCAAATTAAAAACTTACATCGCTATTGCTAAGCAAGAATAGACAATGTAGGTTAGAAAATAGACTTCCTAGCCGTTCCGGGAAGTGTTGATATTAAACTGTTCGCTATCGCCGTAGTTTTGCTTATAGCACAAAGCTGTATTGGTAATGACTGGCCACTTTCCTTTAAACGGGTAAAGCGGCCGCAAAGGTGATGCGAGACATAAAATAACATAGAGGAGATGGAATGAACTCCCCCCAAAAGAACGGTAAAAAGATTTTATTACTGCTATGCCTGGCTTTTGCTATCCCTGTAATTGCTGCCAAAGTGATCCTCAGTTTTGAGCTGTATAACGGTGGGGCAACCAACAAAGGCGAGCTGCTTAACGTTGGGATTAACTACCAAAGTCTTGACATGCCCAACCCCCAACCTCAAGAGTGGCAACTGCTCTATCAGCTACCCACCATTTGCGATAACACCTGCAAAGATAGACTGTATATTTTACAACAGAGCCATACTGCACTCGGGCGAAATCAAGATCGAGTTCATACGATTATTATGCTAAATGAGCACAGTGATCTTGCAGCGCTCGAGTCATTTGATTTTGTCACTGCCACCCCTAATGTAGCTTTGAGTAAACTACTCAACAATCAAGAGTTCATCATTGTTGACCCCCTCGGCAGTATGGTGATGAGTTACCCCATAACAACCGATCATCAAGCACAAATAATGCAAGGCAAAGCCATCATTGCCGATTTAAGGAAGATGCTTAAACTGTCGAGGATTGGCTAATGGATATTAAGCCGCTGCTAAAAATCACCTTAGTTTTTACTCTATGCGTGATTATGATGGGTGCGTATACGCGTTTATCTGATGCTGGTCTCGGTTGCCCTGATTGGCCGGGATGCTACGGTATGATCAAGGTTCCCACAGCAAGCCATGAGTTAACGGCAGTTAAAGATGCCTTTCCTGAATATACCGTTGAGGCTGATAAAGCATGGCTTGAGATGATCCATCGCTACATTGCCGGTGCATTAGGCTTAATGGTGCTTGTTATCTTAATCATGAGCCTACGAAAAGCAGACGCACCGAAAAAGCTGCCTATGTTCATCGCAGCACTGATTGTTTTTCAGGCAGTGCTCGGCATGTGGACTGTCACCATGAAATTAATGCCCATTGTAGTGATGTCGCACCTGATTGGCGGATTCGCTCTTTTCTCGTTACTACTGCTACTTTATTTACGCAGTAAACCACTGCGGATCCCAGGCGGCGATGCGCCTGCAAGAAAGTTATCAACCTTGGCTTTGATGTGCATCGGCGTACTGCTATTACAAATTGTTTTAGGCGGTTGGACTTCATCTAACTATGCCGCACTGGCTTGCACCTCTCTGCCTATTTGCGAAGGTAATTGGGTCGATAACTTAAATTTTAGCAGCGCATTTTCACCGTTTCAAGGCGACCATCCAAGCTATGAATATGGCGTGTTAGATTATTCAGCACGCATGACCATTCATGTAGCACATCGTATTGGTGCCATTATTACCGCTGCCATGTTGCTGTTTTTAGCCTTCAGATTAGTCACTAAAGCGCTGTCTTCAACTATCCGCAATGCGGCATGGTTACTGGCCGTGCTAGTGGTATTGCAAGTCATTCTTGGTATTAGCAATGTGGTTTTACATTTGCCTTTGGGCATCGCAGTATCCCATAACGCTGGCGCGGCTTTGTTATTACTGACGTTAGTCTTTATCAATTATGCCTTGTGGCGTAAGGCATAACGGCAACGCTTTACTAGAGACAGTTTTACGATATAAAAAGCAATAATAATCAATGTACCGACTTAATTAATTTATGTTCCACGAGTGAATATAACGAGGTTTCAGCCATGGAAAAACAGATAACACTACCCAGAAACCCAGCTACGCCACTCTTCCAGTGGCGTGCCTATTATGAAATGACCAAGCCCAAAGTGGTGGCACTCATGCTACTGACTGTTTTGGTCGGAATGTGCTTGGCTGTGCCAGGGACGGTACCATTACAACCACTGATTGCCGGTATGGCGGGGATTGGCATGATGGCAGGTGCCGCAGCAGCCTTTAATCATCTTATCGACCGCCGTATTGATGGATTAATGGCAAGAACCTATAACCGTCCACTGCCCAAAGGCAAAGTCTCTATCGCCAAAGCGCTGGTGTTCTCTTTTGGTATTGGCATATTGGGCTTTGTCATTCTTTATACGTTAGTCAATGAGTTAACCGCTTGGTTAACCTTTGCCAGTTTGATTGGTTATGCCGTGGTTTACACTGCTTATTTGAAACGTGCAACACCGCAAAATATCGTCGTCGGAGGTCTTGCGGGTGCCATGCCTCCTCTATTGGGTTGGACCTCGGTCACAGGTGAGTTTCACGGTAATGCTTTGTTGCTAGTGATCATTATTTTTGCATGGACTCCACCTCATTTTTGGGCGTTAGCAATTCATCGAAGAGCCGAGTACGCCAAAGTTGATATTCCGATGCTGCCAGTCACTCATGGAGTTGAATTCACTAAGACCTGTATTTTCCTCTATACCATTCTTTTAGCCATTGCTTGCCTATTACCAGTGCTTGTCGGCATGTGTGGTCCTGTGTATCTGGTCAGCTCTACGCTATTAAGCGCAGGCTTTATCTACAAAGCATGGCAACTTAAGTTCCATGAAACGCCCGGCTTAGCAATGAACGTATTTAGGTTCTCTATCTATCACCTCATGCTGCTGTTTATTGCGTTGCTAGTTGACCACTATCTCTGGGTGTAAGTTATAGGCTTAAATTCTGGCTGTCATACTCGGTAAATAGCACCACAAAAGAAAAGGCTAAACACGATGAAACTATCATGGATTATTGCTGCTGTAATATTGGCAGCAGCGGGGGTGTTGGCAGCGATACAATTCAGTCAGCCTAAAACGCTGGCCTTACAAACCAGCTTCGAATTTCCGACACCACAAGCCATTGCGCCTTTTACACTCACTGACCAGCATGGTAATCGTTTTAGTAATGATGACTTAACGGGCCATTGGAGCCTCTTTTTCATCGGTTACACCTCCTGCCCAGATGTATGTCCTACCACGATGGGTAAGCTAACAGCAGCTTACCCACTATTATCTGAAAACACCGACCTGCAGGTCATTTTCCTATCAGTGGATCCTGACCGGGACTCGACTGACACCTTGCTCAATTATGCCAACTTCTTCAATCCTGAGTTTGTTGCCGTAACGGGCGAGCATAAACAGCTTTACCCCCTCACTCGCAGTTTGGGCTTTGTTTATGCCATGGTGGGTGACGGCGATAATTACCAAGTGGATCACAGTGCTTCATTTGCGCTGATTTCACCGCAAGGCGAGAAAGTGGCGATTATCAAGCCAAAGTCAGACACTCCTGGCAAACTGCCACAAATTAAAAACAGTGCATTAATCCACGATGTGAAGGCTTTGATTGATAAGTACGATAATGGTTAAATCGCCAGTTTAGCCTGGCGGTTTCATGGTCCTCGATGCCATCACGGTAATTAGGACATGCTATCCAGTTCCGACCGTAGAACACTGGAACCACAAATACGTCAAGCTGAGCTTGACCAAGGTCGTGGCGCTTCACCCACACCAGAGCCAAGGGGCAAAGCGCTTGCGCCCCTTGACAATCCCTCAGCGCCCCGGCGAAATTTCTGAAAAGCGAAACTTCCAACGGGGAAGATTGGTGTTATCCGTCAGCTATAGATTAACTATCTAATCTTTTGTCTTAAATTGAAAACTAAAGTGCCGAAAAATTGTGCTTTCAAATCCATATAAGATGCGGCTGACGCCATCCAAAACAGGCCCAATTCTGTTCCATACAGAATTTAGCATTTCCTCCGTCCATGGAGGTCAGATGTTTCCTTTGAACTCACATGGTCCCTCTCTTTATATAAAGAGCCTCTGCTGCGTCTGCACATCCGCCGACCGCTGGTCATTGGAACTACAGATGCTAAAGCTGACTCGATACTTACAATTCCCCTTCACACTTATGCCTAAGCGATACATAACAAACAATTAAAATCAGATAAAATACCGTTGGATTTTGCTATTACTAAACCGACTTTAGCCAAGCTATACTTCGCCTATTAACAGGCGAAAACCCAACCTGGAGAAGCTTCTGTGTCCATTAACATTCGATTAGAAAAACCTAGCGATATTGCTACTATTCATCAGGTTACTGCTACTGCATTTCTTAATGCACCACATACAGATCATACTGAACAATTTATTGTCGATGCTTTGCGAGATTCCGGAGCGCTATCTGTTTCTATTGTCGCCGAAGACTCAGCTAAAATAGTTGGCCATGTTGCTCTGTCAGCAGTAACAATTACAGATGGTTCTGTTGATTGGTATGGTTTAGGACCAATCTCTGTCATTCCAACAGAGCAAAGTAAGGGCATAGGCTCTGCGCTAATGCATGCCGCCCTGAAGGAGTTAAACAATCTCAACGCGAATGGCTGTGTATTACTGGGCGACCCTGGTTTTTATCGTCAATTTGGCTTTGAGCCGATAGAGGGCTTAGTGCTTGCTGATGTTCCAGCTGAATATTTTCAAGCTGTATTACTGCAAGGTGTCCGCCCAACGGGAGCTGTGACTTATCATGAGGCATTTTTAGCTAAGGGATAACTGGGTTTAACTCGCTTACATCAAAACAACTCCTCTGCCAGTGTCATTCTATTTTAAGTCATAGAATGACACTGACCACGAGGCCTTATCACTAGCTCAACGAGTGATAAGGATCGGTGCTCTATTCCGCTACCCACTCGCCATTATCTTTGGCTCTAACCCAAGGCTGTGAGAACCAGTAATAACCACCTTGGTGCTTACTGGGTGCGGTACAGTTATAGCATGAACGCCCCACGGGAAGGTCACGCGAAAGCTAGCCAGACATCCATGTCTGGACTTACGCCATTTACTCCAACGCACTTCGGCAACTTCGATGGGGAGTTAGCGTTTTCTGTGAGATGATTTGTGCATTCATACATCTAGTTTCTATTTCTAACTCAAATGTTGAAAGTTTACGCTTTTATAACCCAGTGTAGATGCGGCTGAGGCCTTCGAAAACAGGGATGTTTTCGTTGAGCTCACATGGACGTGCTTGCAGCGAGCCTCGGTTGCATCTGCACATACGCCGACCGCAGGTCATTGGAACCACTGTTGCCCAAAACCGAGTCACCAAGGGCAATCCTAAATAAGAACTGTATACCCTTGGTAAACCCTAGCAGCAAACCCCTTGCAGATTAAGACTCTGCGACCTTATTCTGCAATCCAGGTACCATCAGCTTTTGGTCGAACCCAAGGCTGAGAAAACCAATAATAACCGCCTTGATGCTTACTGGGCGCAGTACAGTTATAACGTGAACGCCCCGCGGGAAGGTCAAGTTCAGCGCGAATGGTAAACTCATCGTCGCTAATCCAGTTGGGCTTTTTTGCCCCCTGCCCTTGAATAAAACACATCAGCTGCGACGCATTAATGTCTTCCATATCCAGCTTCACTTTAATCTCAGGACGCCACTTTCCATATTGCAGTTGTGGGTCACTATGGGTCTGTTCCATTACCGGCATATTAAGGCTATGCAGCTTGACCTTTAGACTATCGAGGTTGGCATAAGCTCCTGCGACTGGGAACCTTGGCAATGCCGTTAAAGGTGAGTATGGACCCGCGGCACCTGATTGCTGACCAAATGCCACAAAACCATGTTTCTTGAGCATATCTTCTATCTGCTGATTGTACTCACCATAAGGGTAAGCCAGCATTTTGTGATTCTGACCCGTCGCTTGGGCAATCTCAGCTTCGGTGCGCAAAATATTATTCTCTATACGCGCTAACCATTGCGGCTCAGTCTCGCCTTTCTCCATGCGAATGAGGTGTTCATGTCCCCATGTATGGTTGGCTATTTCAGCCCCCTCTTCTGACAACATAATCAGCTGTTGCCAACTCATCATTTCGCCATACTTTTTCTGAATAGGTTCCACTGAGACAAAAAGCGTGTAGGGGAATTTGTATTGCTTTAAGATGGGATGCGCCGTGTTAGCAATGCTGCGATAACCATCATCAAAAGTGATTGCGATCGTTTTAGCGGGCAATTGTTGCTTGGCTTTTACCGAAGCAACGACCGCAGACAGTGGCACGACATTGAAATTGTTTTCCGCTAGATACTGCATCTGCTCTTTAAATTGCGCAGGCGTAACGCTAGTGATTGCTGGCGTATCATCAGACACATGATGATATTGTAAAATCACCGCGGCTTGCACCGAAAACCCCGTCAGCGCTAACAGCGCTAACAACATATTTTTAAACATAAATATTAGACCTCTAAAATGAATGCCATACTGCTAAACCCACAAAAAAACCGACAGTTACTCGCTCTCGCACTGCCGATGATCTTGTCGAATATTACCGTCCCGCTATTGGGACTGGTCGACACTGCTGTTGTTGGACACCTAAGTAATGCTTATTATTTAGGTGGCGTGGCAGTTGGATCAACAATTATAACCCTAATTTTGTGGTTACTTGGTTTTTTACGCATGGCAACGACAGGGTTAGTCGCGCAGGCCTATGGTGCCAACGACACTCAACAGCAATATAGACTGCTGCTCCAAGCGGGTAGCTTAGCCCTAATATTAGGTTTGGCCGCAGTCTTGTTACAACTCCCGATCGTTAATTTGGCGATGACATTGTCCGATGCCAGCGTCGAAGTTGAAAAATATTGCCGCGAATACTTTCAAGTGCGGATCTGGTCTACGCCCTTCGCATTAATGAACTTAGTCATGCTCGGTTGGCTACTTGGCAGACAGCAACCAAAAGCAGCAATGTGGCAATTAATCGTCGCCAACTTAATCAATATCATTCTAGATGTCCTGTTTGTTATAGGGCTAGACTGGGGCGTTAGAGGTGCTGCATATGCGTCCGTCATTGCAGATATTGCTGGCTTTGCGGTTGCGCTGACATTCGTTAGGCGCCAACTTAAACGTTTAGGCGACTTTCACTTTATCACTGTTTGTAAGCAGCTATCATTACAGAGCTACCATAAGCTTATTAGCCTTAACGCCGATATCTTTGTGCGTAGCTTATGTTTGCAACTGTCCTTTGCCTTTATGACCTTCTACGGTGCCGGCCTTGGTGACAATACAGTGGCAGCCAATGCAATATTGCTCAATCTACTGTTATTAATCTCCTATGCACTGGATGGTATAGCCTATTACGCCGAAGCCGAAGTCGGCCGTGCTTATGGCCGAAAAGATAGTCGACTGATGAAAGAGTCGGTAACTTTAGCCTGGGCATGGTCAGCTATCGCCGCGATTATTTTTACACTATTTTTTGCGCTTGCTGGTAGCAGTGTCATCAGCGCGCTAACCAGTCTTACCGAAGTGCAACAGGTCGCAAACAGTTATCTGATTTGGGTGATATTCCTACCCCTGCTCGCGTTTGGATCTTACCTATTTGACGGGGTGTATATTGGTGCAGCGCAAGGAAAAATCATGCGTAATAGCATGATCATTGCCACATTTGGGGTGTTCTTTCCCACCTGGTATCTACTGCAATCGTTAGGAAACCAAGCACTATGGGCAGCAATGAGCACATTTATGTTGGCCCGTAGCCTTACTCTGACGGCGCATTACTGGTTCAGGCTTAGAAAAGCACTCGATTGATAACCCATTACATTTGAACTTATCAACAAAGATCAGCATTTACGACCATAAAAAAACGCGACTTATTAGTCGCGTTTTTATGCTTAACAATCTCAACCTTACTGGTAAGAGTGATCGCCATGCTGGTGTTCAGTAACATCTCTAACGCCCGTCAAGTCACCTGGGAACATATCGAGAAGTTGCTTTTCGATTCCGTCCTTCAATGTCACATCGACCATAGAACAACCGTTACAACCGCCACCAAACTGAAGCACAGCAATACCGTCTTCAGTTATTTCAACAAGTGAAATATTACCGCCGTGGCTTGCCAGCTGTGGATTAATTTCTGATTGAATCACATATTCAATGCGCTCAACCAATGGTGCATCGCCAGACACTTTACGCATTTTCGCGTTAGGTGCTTTTAGCGTAAGCTGTGAACCAAGCTGATCAGTCACAAAGTCGATAGTCGCTTCTTCCAAGAAAGGAGCACTCTTTTCGTCGACCTGAGCGTTAAAGCCGTTGAACTCGAATTCGGTATCATCTGTTTCAACAGCATCTGGTGGACAGTAAGAAACACCACACTCAGCCTGCGCCGTGCCAGGGCTGATAACAAATACTCGAATGTGAGTTCCTTCAGGCTGATCTGATAGCAATTTAACAAAATGCGCCTGAGCTGTTTCGGAAATGGTAATCATGAAAACATAGCTCCGTCAGGAATATACCTGAGTGTTTTAGTGAGAATTAACCCTATAATACTCTTACTCTGCTGCGCTTTGTAGCCCCCAATGCTCACACTATGTAAATTAACGTTATTTTGATCACAATTTTTTATCTAGATTGGCAGTGGTTTTGTCGCTGCTGAGCTGGTAATTTAACCGTAATATTATAAATATAATGACTATTTCGATGCTGAAAACTGCTCTCACTTTTTTATGCGCTTTTATGATGTTGCTCTCTCTTTCGGCAGAGGCAAAAAAAACTCGGCTAACCGACAATCCACTCTACGGAATTACCACTACTAGCCCAGAGGCTTTTCTTGGTTATCCGTTGGGGGAACATTTGCTACGCCATGATCAGGTCAACTACTACCTTAAAGAGATAGCAAAACAGAATCCGCGAGTGTCACTCGAAAATACTGGCCAGAGTCATGAGGGTCGCCAGCAACTCACCGCTGTCATCACCTCCGCTAAAAACCAGCAGCAGTTAGATGAAATTTTAAAGCAGCGCCAGCAAGTCAAATATCACACTAAACAAACTGGGCCGATCGTTATTTGGCTCGCTTATTCGATACATGGTGATGAAGCCAGTGGCGCCCATGCTGCTTTGAAGCTAAGTCATATGCTGGCCACGAGTGAAGAAAAGTGGGTGACCAATCTACTTAAAAATGCAGTAGTGCTGATTACGCCGAGCCAAAATCCGGACGGCATGGATAGATTTTCCACTTGGGCCAATGGTTACGCCGGTAAAGTGGCCGTGAGCGACCCCAACCACAAAGAGCATAAGCAACGCTGGCCGAGTGGCAGAACCAACCATTACCTAGCAGATTTAAACCGAGACTGGCTGTTTCTACGTCACCCAGAATCTCAGGGAAGAGTCGCGCTATTTCATCGTTGGCAACCGCATTATGTGGGGGACTTCCATGAGATGGGCCACAACCAAACCTACTTCTTCCAGCCGGGTGTTCCTGAAAGAACCCATCCACTAACGCCGGTCGCAAATCAAACGTTAACCAGTAAACTTGCTGGTTATCATCAAGCGGCATTAGACGATAAAAAACAGAGCTATTTCAGCCGCCAACTGTTTGATGATTTCTTTTACGGGAAAGGGTCGACCTATCCAGACATCAACGGTGCTATCGGTGTGTTGTTTGAACAAGCCAGTGCGCGTGGCCAGCAGCAAGACTCTGTTAACGGCATTGTTCGCTTTCAAGAGGCGATAGATAACCAGTACGCAACGTCTATATCGAGCTTAAAAGGCGCGCTGGCACTTAAAACTGAACTGCAAGAGTATCAAGCCGATTTCTTCAGCGGAAAACACCAGCAATCAAAGAAAAAGAAGCCAAGACAAGCGGGTCGACTGATCTCTGCTGCCAACGACAGCTGGCGGATAAAGCAACTTACAGAGCTGTTAGCACAACACCAAATTGAATATTACTATTTAACCAACACGCTCACTCAAGGGGGCAAAACATTCACGGTTGAAAACAGTGTATTCATTCCCGATCATCAAGCACAAGCCACGTTGTTAACCGCCCTGTTTGACAATAGAACTGAGTTTGAGGACCCTACCTTTTATGATGTTTCTACTTGGAACTTGCAATATGCATTTGACTTAACGATACGCCAGAACGTTAAGCTCGAGCTCAGCGTCTTAAGTAAAACAGCGCCAACGTTTACGCCGTCTAAATGGACACAAAAGGCAGTCGCATTACTTATCGACTGGCGTCAAAGTCAGGCTGCCCCAGCATTACAACAATTATTAAGCCAAGGGGTGCAAGTTAAATTTGCCGCTAAGCCTTTTACATTAGCAAGTAAGCCCGGCCAGCTCGATTTTCCCGCTGGCACCTTGCAAATCCCCTTAAAACAAGATGGCTACTCCGCCAGTGACCTTAGCAAGTTAGTGAGTAAACTAGCTCAAGAGTTTCGCATCAGTGTCACAGCCGCTTATACCAGTGGCGCCGTCAGTGGTATCGATTTAGGCAGCCCTGACTTTAACGTTATCCGCCCTATACGGCCATTAATCGTCAGCGGCAAAGGCACATCAATCCCTGAAGTGGGTCAAATTTGGTATTACCTAGACTCTCAGCTTAAAGTGCCCACCACGTTAGTGGATACCAGTGAACTTAACTCAATCAAGCTGACTGATTACACTCATATTATTTTTGCTGGCGGCAGCTATGCGAGCTTAGATGAAAAGTTTAGCCGTAAACTGGGGCCCTTTACCGCTAATGGCGGTGTCGTTATCGCCCAAAAGGGAGCCTTAACTTGGCTGAGTAAAGCCAACTTTCTAAAAACGAGCCTGCGAGGCAAACGTTTTTACAAGCAACTCTTTAACGCTGATGGACTGGCTTTTGATCAAAAGTCATCGTTTAGTGCAACACAAGAGATCGGCGGGGCCATCGTCGAATTAACACTGGATAAAAGTCACCCGATTAATTTTGGTATTAATGGCGACCCCTTACCAGTAATGAAGAATAAGGCTCTCGGTTTTGCGCACACCAGTAACGACTTCAGCGTTGCGGCAAGCTACGCTTCACAACCCCTATTAAGTGGTTATATGGCGCAAGAATATCAAAGCAGTTTCGCCAACACCCCCGCGATTATTGTTGAGTCCAGGTCAAAAGGCGCAGTCGTCGCCATTGCTGATAACCTGCTATTTAGAAACATATGGCTAGGGTCAGAAAAACTCTACGCCAATGCACTTTACTTTATTCCCGCGCTTCACTAAGTATTAGCGTTTAACTTGCTAAGTGCTCGTTAAACACTAGTTAAGTCCGGGTGCCTCTGCTCTTGCAAGGCACCAGACTTGAGTTTCAATATGCTGCTTGTTAAATAATCGCGCTATCTCACTGACCGTTGTACCCGTGGTTACCACATCATCAACAATCGCAATACGTTGCCAATTAATGTCAGCCACTAGCGTAAAGGCATCTAATAAATTTTGACGGCGCATTTTTCCTGATAACCCCGCTTGTGGAGCGGTATTGGTTTGCCTAATAAGCACATCGTCAAGCAACGGCAGTTTAAGCTTTTGTGACAGTGATTGAGCCACCAACCATGCCTGATTAAAGCCACGTTGCCGTAATCGTTTTGAGTGCAATGGTACGGCGATAATGACTTGTGGCATTTGAACAAAGCCTAACTCAATTAAATGATGTAATCGATGGATAAGCGCATCGACCATCACCTCGATAACGGCAAACTGCGCTTGATATTTTATCTGGCCAACCCAATGACCGAGTCCATCATGATAACCACAAGGTGCTACCACCTTTAGCCTGTTGTGCCGCTGACACTCTCCACAATAGACAAGCTCTAGCGACATCTCTCTACCGCAGCCTAAGCAAACGGGTGTTTGGTAAAGGCAGGCCTGTAGGCAAACCCGACAAATACCACTTTGTGTGGACGTGATCTGCTGATGGCACATTAAGCATCGATTGGGTAATATAGCCGCGAGCCATCGCTGCAAAGAGGGCTGAGTCATCATGAAATTCCTTTTTCATACGCGATTTCCGCCAATACGACAGCACTAATATAAATTCAATACAAGGCTAATACGTGAGTCAAACTAAATTACATGTCAAATCAATTGGCCAAGGCCACGATGTGGTAATGCTGCATGGTTGGGGAGTCAATGGGGCTGTATTTACCGCTTTGCCCGATCTGTTACCTCAGTATAGATTTCACTTTGTTGATCTGCCCGGCTTTGGCGAAAGTAATGTCGTTGCTGGTGATATTAATGATTGGTTGGCAAGCATCATAGCCAATGTGCCAAAATCTGCTATCTGGATAGGCTGGTCCCTCGGCGGTTTGGTCGCCACCTTAGCAGCACTTAAGTATCCACAACATGTCAGTGCCCTGTGTACTATCTCGTCTTCACCTTGCTTTATGGCTAGAGAAGAGGAGTCTTGGCCCGGGATCCCCCCTAATGTGCTCGCTCAGTTCGCGACTCAACTCACCCAAGATCTCGATAAAACCATCGAACGATTTCTAGCAATACAAGCCATGGGTAGCCAAACAGTTAAGGGCGACATCAAGCAACTGCGCGAATGGGTACTCGCTAAACCTCAGCCGCAATTCACCGCACTCGATCAGGGGCTTGATATGTTAGCTCGGGTTGATTTAAGAAACCAACTGCCACTGATCAAGCAGCCTTGGTTAAGGATATGGGGTAAGCTCGACGGGCTCGTGCCACGTAGAGTGATTAAGCTGATGCCTAATTTGAGTAATAGTGAAGATATTATATTGCCGAAAGCCTCTCATGCTCCGTTCATAAGCCATACAGGCGACTTTGTTACGGCGTTAGACCGCTGGCTTAAAAAACACTAATTAACAATAAGGTTAGCGCGTAAAACAGCTTTATTTTTGCGTTGTTTTTGGTTAAGATTTAACCACAACTCAAAGTGGAAATGTTTATGCAAGTGGTAACGAATTATCCCAACGTGCCGCTCTCTACGTCTAACGTAGCGACCGATGCTGCACGCACGGATAATCAACAACGGCCACCCGTATTACCGCCACCACAAGCGAGTAAAGGCCATGAAGAACGCGCCTTTAATCCACAACACGAGCGCACCGCAGAGCAGGCTCAAACACAAGCAAAATTACGAGGATCGGTACAAGGTAAGCAACAAGGGGACTCGCAACAAGAGCAGCAAAAACGTCCTGCACCGTTCGATTTAAAACAACTGCTAAGCTATCGTTCGTCATTAAAACGCAGCGATATTAAACTGCCAAGCCTGCCAGTAGAGAAACCAGCATGCGCTGACAGTAAGCGCATGCCCAATGAAACATTACAATTCTATCGTGCATTTGGCGCCCATATCGACGCCTTTTATCAAGCTCGGACTCAGCCAAAGACTGAGTCCGATATGCTGACAAGCGTTTAAAAAGTCACTGCAACTAGCGCTACTTTTTATTGTCGCTATGCAAGCCTTTTTGATAAGCCATACTGCCCCAAAGCGCCCAACCTAATGCCGTTTCTTTCATTTCATCAGACTGTGGGCTAGCAGTTAGTTTCTCAGCCACTGGATCATAGGTAAAGCCTGATGCTGGATGTTCAGGTTGCAGGATCACCACATCATCACCGCGTAAATAAGCCAAGTTTTTGTCGTACTGCATTAACGCGCGACCAGGCCAATCTTCAGGTGTTTTAGTAAGGTCTCGACCCAACATAGGATACGCATCACTCACGCCAATCAATGACAATAACGTCGGTCCTAAATCAATCTGGCTAGTCACTCGCTTATCAACTTTAGGCTCGATCCCCTCACCTAAAATTAGGCCGGGTATACGGAAGCGTGAAATTGGCACTAACTCTGCGCCACCCACTCGACTGTCATGATCGGCAACCACAACAAATACAGTGTCCTTCCAATAATCAGATTTTTTAGCGTGTTTGAAAAACTCACCTACGGCATAATCAGCGTATTTAGCCGCATTATTTCGCGTCTGCTTTGGCTGTTCATACAGTTCTATGCGGTCATCAGGAAATTCAAATGGATCATGATTACTAGAACTAAACACTAAGCTAAAGAATGGTTTTCCTTCTTTATGTAAACGTTCAAATTCATCGTTAGCACGATACATAAGATCTTCATCTGACACGCCCCACGAGCCGACAAAATTAGGATTTTCGTAATCATCTTCATCAATAATATCGGTAAAGCCATTGCCTAAGAAAAAGTTACGCATGTTGTCAAAATGGCTTTCTCCGCCATAAATAAACTGGTTATGGTAACCGTGTTGCTTTAACAATGATGCTAGCGAAAAGAAGCCACTTTGACTCAGACCTAACTTGACCACAGCGCGAGCGGGCGTCGGGGTAAACCCGGTCACAACGGCTTCTATCCCACGAACCGAGCGCGTGCCAGTGGCATACATACGGTCAAAAGCCCATGCCTCTTTCGATAACTCATCAATGTTTGGTGTTAACGGTAAACCGCCTAAACTGCCCACAAATTGTGCCCCAAGGCTCTCTTGTAGAATAATAACTAAGTTTTTCGGCTTACCTTGATAACTGGCAGTGTTATAAGACACACTCGGGAATTCATTGGACTGAAAATCGGCTAATGGTCGGCCACTTTCACGGCGAATAATACTCACAATTTCATCTTCAGGGAGTTTGCCATATATCTTGGCAGCATCTGCCTCACTGCCCATCTGCTTAATTGCGAAGACAAGAGAGTATGCCGAGTTAGTCACTAAAGAATTCACTAATGGGTCGCTTGAAAAAGCGACCAATGATGGATTTAGCGGGCGATGCCCTAAGCTTGAACGCGCGCCTAAAATAGTAATCGCAATGACTAAAACACCAAGCACTGGACGCCAGTACCAACGTGGGTATGTTTGATTTTGGGTGAGTTTACCGCTGAGCTTCCAACCACCAATGAACACCGCAGTACTGATCAATGCCGACAGAATAAGTTCGACCTTTCTACCCGCCCAAAGCATTGAAAACACTTCTTTGGGATAGATAAGATATTCAACATATAGCCTGTTAGGTCTGATGCCGTATTCAGCAATAAAGGAGGGCGTCGATATTTCAAGGACAACGATCGTCAGCAAACCTAAGGTCAACCAAACCCGCAATATTAGTGTCCAAATTCGACCAATTGCATGCTCGCCAGAAAAGATAGCCGTCCCCAGTGCAGCTGCGCCCCAAAGCCAGCAAAATGTTGCAAAATCAACACGTAAGCCTTGAACCAACAACTCTAACCAACCCGAGGTTGCATCAACCCGGTCAAACTGCCAAAGGGCCAGACCCAGCCTGCTGAGCATGATAACCAGCAAAGAGATGGCCGCGAATATGATAATCGACCGAAATGGCCCTAACGCATGTGAACGTGTCAAAATAGTTAATCCTAATCATTTTAAATTATCGCTTTCTATAAAGCGTTTAAAAGTAAAGTTAAGACCTCCTTGTCGATAATAAGTTTCAAATATCAAACGGCTTACAACATATCCTTTACTGCGTTTAATTCAAGCTATTTAGGCATTATGCTGCAGCCTTTATCGGTTTATCCTGTTTAGAGCACATTTCTGCACGCTAAAATCTTCAATATCCATCTTAATACAGTCATATTAAAAATAGATTAATTTACTTAAACAACAATCATTTACGTGGAATATACGAAAACACCGACAATATTAAATATTGTCGGTGTTTTTCTATTCACAGAGGTTACAGATAACGTTGTCGATATAAGCCGTTATTTTTTCATCTTAGCA
Source organism: Shewanella sp. GutDb-MelDb (assembly GCF_002836075.1). NCBI lineage: Bacteria > Pseudomonadati > Pseudomonadota > Gammaproteobacteria > Alteromonadales > Shewanellaceae > Shewanella > Shewanella sp. GutDb-MelDb. The sequence goes on from NZ_PJBM01000240.1 coordinate 16,239, forward strand.
AAGGCATCTGCAAACGCATTGCCCATCGCGGCATTGGTCGTCTGCTTTGGCTTAACATTTTTCTGCGGCTGAGATTGCGGTTTTGAGCCTTTATGTTTAGTACCATTATTTGCGGGCCGAGGTGCAGCTTTCGGCGCTTCGCCGGCTTTATCGGTAAGTCGCATACTGAGGCCAATTCGGCGCCTTTCAGCATCGACTTCCATCACTTTAACTTTGACCACATCGCCCGCTTTCACGACTTTATGCGGATCATCAATAAACTTCTCAGTCATCGATGAGATATGCACTAAGCCATCTTGATGCACGCCAACATCAACAAAGGCGCCAAAGTTGGTGACGTTGGTCACCACGCCTTCTAATACCATGTCAGGCTTTAGGTCATTAATCTGTTCAACGCCATCTTTAAAGGTGGCTGTTTTAAACTCACCACGCGGATCGCGTCCAGGTTTGTCTAACTCAAGCAAAATATCGGTCACCGTCGGTAAACCAAAATCGCCACTGATGAAGTCTTTAGCCTCTAAACTGGTTAGCAGCTCAGTATTCCCTACTAACGTCGCAACAGATTGCTGTTTTGCACTCGCGATAGATTCAACCAGTGAATACGCCTCAGGATGCACTGATGATGCATCAAGTGGGTTTTCACCATCGTTGATCCGTAAAAAACCCGCAGCTTGCTCATAGGCTTTAGGCCCTAAACGTGCCACTTTTAGCAGTGTTTTACGATTGGTGAACTGTCCTTGTTCATCGCGGTATCTGACAATATTGCGTGCCAGTGTTTTATTTAAGCCCGCCACCTGTGCCAGCAGCGGCGCTGACGCCATATTCACATCCACACCAACGCTGTTTACACAATCTTCAACAACCGCCTCGAGTGAACTTGAAAGCATGCTTTGGCTCACATCGTGCTGATACTGACCAACACCAATGGCCTTTGGCTCTATCTTGACAAGCTCTGCCAATGGGTCTTGTAAACGACGCGCAATCGACACTGCACCACGAATAGACACGTCAACATCAGGAAACTCTTCCGAGGCTAGCTCAGAGGCTGAATACACAGAAGCGCCCGCTTCACTGACCATCACTTTGGTCAATGTCGGTAGTTCGGCTTTAACTAAGGTGATGAGCTCGGCCGCGAGCTTGTCTGTTTCGCGAGATGCCGTGCCATTGCCGACAGCAATCAGCTCAACCTTATGCATCTTTGCTAAGTTAGCTAAGGTTCTTAACGATTTATCCCACTGTTTTTGCGGAGCATGAGGGAAAATAGTGGAGTGTGCGACCAGTTTGCCAGTGTTATTCACTATCGCAACCTTAACGCCACTACGAAGACCAGGATCTAAGCCTAAAGTGGCTTTGGCGCCCGCTGGGGCTGCCATAAGAAGATCGCCTAAATTACGCGCGAAGACGTTAATCGCTTCCGTTTCGGCACTATCACGCATACGTCCAAAAAACTCGGTTTCCATCTGCAACGCTGTTTTTACTCGCCAAGTTGCAGCAACAACCGTTTTCAACCATTGATCGACTGCGGTGTCTTTAATTGCAAGTTTGAAGTGTTCAGCAATGATGACTTCACAGTAACTTGCTTGTTTGGCTTCTTTATCTGGGTCAGCATTCACGCTTAGGCTCAACATGCCTTCATTGCGGCCGCGTAGCATTGCAAGGGCGCGATGCGATGGGACTTTGGTTAACTTTTCAGAATGCTCGAAGTAATCTCGATATTTAGCACCTTCTTTCTCTTTGCCTTTAGACATGCGGCTTTCTAATACGGCATTTTGCTCAACGTGAGTACGAATTTTTTGCAGTAATTCAGCATCTTCAGCAAAGCGTTCCATTAAGATAAAACGGGCGCCATCTAATACGGCTTTAGCCTCGCTGAAACCGGCATCAACATTAAAATATTCAGCCGCTTTAGCGTCACAATCAGCATCTCGATTAGCCAGTAAAAAGTCCGCTAAAGGCTCAATTCCCGCTTCAATCGCTATCAAACCCTTAGTACGGCGTTTAGGTTTGTAAGGCAGATAAAGATCTTCTAGGCGCGTTTTACTGTCAGCAGCATTAATTGCAGCTTTTAGCTCAGGCGTTAACTTACTTTGCGCTTCAATACTCGACAAAATAACATTGCGGCGCTCATTTAAATCTCGTAAATAGCTAAGGCGACTGTTCAGCGTGCGCAACTGCACATCATCAAGCCCACCCGTTGCTTCCTTACGGTAGCGCGCGATAAACGGTACTGTTGCACCGTCATCCAGTAATTTAATAGTGTCGTTAACTTGCTGAAGACGGACGTTAAGTTCTTCAGCAATAAGCTGTGCAATGTTATGCATATATAGAAGTGATGCCAAAAAGGTAATATTACGCTCAAGATAACACAGCTGAGAAGCAATTTTAATGTCACTAATCGCTGTTTTATCGATGAGGAATCTATTTGGCTAATTTAATTGATCTTTAATCTGTGAGGCCGCAGCAATCTTGCTTGCTAAGCCTCCTCAAATCCTTGATAGGAGATACGGTTGATATACCATACCTGTTCGCCAACAGGCGTATGGATCACGGCTTCGTCATCAACCTCTTTTTTCAACAGACCACGCGCCATAGGGGAATCAATCGAGATGTAGTCATTACGGCCAAAGATCTCGTCATATCCGACGATTTTAAATACTCGCTTCTCAGCAGCATCATTTTCAATCTCAACCCAAGCACCAAAAAAGACCTTACCTTCTTGCGCTGGTGAATAATCGACAACTTTAGTATTTTCGATGGCCTTGCGCAAATAACGCACTCTACGGTCTATTTCTCGCAGTTTCTTCTTGTTAAAAGTATATTAGTACCACTCCATTAAGCATACTAAATACATGAAAGTAAGCAAGTTAATGTCCTAGATCAAACGTTCCCCCTCTAATTAGAATATGTTAGTAGCACTAACTATATAACTTATAGTATTGGACTCTAGGAAGTAAGTTATGCCTTATGTTCTAAAACGCTATGTAACCTATAAAGCCAATCAGGCTGCACCTACAGCCAACTTGCCTGCTCTTTTTACTGAAAAAGGAGTCTTAGTCTCACATTTAAGGTTTCTCTATACTAAACGCCATAAATCTCAATCTTGGATTGAACGAAATGTATTTGCAGTAGAACTACTACTAAAATTTATTAATGCCCATATAAATACTTCTACTTCAGCCACTGAGATGCTTCGCTCTTTTGTCGATACCCTTTGCTTTGGTTCAATAGACAACTCAAACGATGACCAGTCTGGTTTGTACTGGCAATCAAGAAGGGTTGAGGATGTTAACGTACTACTTGGCCACATCAACTTCTATTGCGACTATCTAGACCAACTTCATGGTCATGAACTACCCAATCTAAATCCATTAAGAAAAGCCACTAAAGCTGAAGAGAGATTGCGCTGGTGCGCTTACTATAAACGTCAGTCAAACTGCTTCTTAAACCATCTTAGCAACCCATCAAAACATCAATTCTCTGTGGTGCGCAACATTCAAGGCCCCTTGAATCATCTACTTTCGATTGAATCAGTACATCGTTTCCCAGAAGAACATTTCGAACGTTTCTTAAAATATGGTTTTTTCAGCAAGCGAAACGGTGAAATGGATTTCGCTTGCCTGCTAATTGTAATGCTGATGCATTATGGCGGATTAAGGTTATCTGAATGCTTTCATATTTATACAAGTGACATTGCTATTGATACTAAAGATGGGTCTGCAATAGTTTCGGTTTTTCATCCTAGTGATGGAGCAAGTCCTGAACCAGGGTTCTCAAATCGCAGAGACTACTTAAACAGTCGCTTTCGTCAAAAGCCACGTAATGAGTACAAACGATCCCATAAGCTTTATTCCGGTTGGAAGCAACCTCTGCTAACAAATCGAAATCTATCATTTGATGTAATGCTTTTTCCAAATAGTAAAGCGACTGAGTTCACTTGGTTACTGCAGCAATACCTAGCGGTAAGAGTTGATGGGGCTCATCCATATCTGTTTAGCAACTCAGTAGGAAAGCCTGAATCAAAGAAGAACTTTATTCAAAAACACAAGCGCGCTGTAGAGCGCATCGGACTTGAGGTTGGGAAACACCTCGGCACTAGCCCTCACTCCCACAGGCATTCTTATGGCTATAGATTAAACCAAGCTGGTTTCAATCAATTAGAGATACAAAAAGCCATGCACCATAAAAGCCCTTTCAGCTGTTTGGTTTATTTAAAACCTGAAGATAATGAGATTAGAGACAAAATTAGAGAATTAGGATTATGAAGAAAATATTTTACTCCACCCTTACCGAAGCCCAGCAAGCTACGCAAGCATTAGTCATATCAACAATGATCCAATACCGACAGCGCTATCGTGAAGACCCATGCTTACCGAGTGACCCGAGTAAAATCTATGCTAACGAATGGCAAAACTGGCCAACGTTTCTAGGTAATGAAAAAAAGGACTTCTATCCCACCCTTACTGAAGCCCAGCAAGCCACACAAGCACTAGCACTAGCACTAGCCATATCAACATCAATCCAATACCTACAGCGCTACCGTGAAGACCCACGCTTACCGAGTGACCCGAGAATAATCTATGCTAACGAATGGCAAAACTGGCCAACGTTTCTAGGTAATGAAATAAAGGACTTCTATCCCACCCTCACTGAAGCCCAGCAAGCCACACAAGCATTAGCCATATCAACAAGAAAGCAATACCTACAGCGCTACCGTGAAGACCCACGCTTACCGAGTGACCCGAGTAGAGTCTATGCTGACGAATGGCAAAACTGGCCAACGTTTCTAGGTAATGAAATAAAGAGCTTATACCCCAATCTCACAGAGGCCCAGCAAGCCACACGAGCATTAGCCTTATCAACAAAACCCCAATACCTACAGCGCTACCGTGAAGACCCATGCTTACCGAGTGACCCGAGTAAAGTCTATGCTAACGAATGGCAAAGCTGGCCAACGTTTCTAGGTACTGAAATAAAGGACCTCTATCCCACCCTCACAGAAGCCCAGCAAGCCACACAAGCATTAGCCATATTAACATCAGCCCAATACCTACAGCGCTACCGTGAAGACCCACGTTTACCGTGTGACCCGAGTAAAGTCTATGCTAACGAATGGCAAAACTGGCCAACGTTTCTAGGTAATGAAATAAAGGACTTCTATCCCACCCTCACTGAAGCCCAGCAAGCCACACAAGCACTAGCCATATCAACATCACCCCAATACCTACAGCGCTACCGTGAAGACCCACGCTTACCGTGTGCCCCAAGAAATTTCTATGCTAACGAATGGCAAAACTGGCCAACGTTTCTAGGTAATGAAATAAAGGACTTCTATCCCACCCTCACAGAAGCCCAGCAAGCCATACAAGCATTAGCCATATCAACAAAAACCCAATACCGACAGCGCTACCGTGAAGACCCACGCTTACCGAGTGACCCAAGTAACACCTATGCTAACGAATGGCAAAGCTGGCCAACGTTTCTAGGTACTGAAATAAAGGACCTCTATCCCACCCTCACCGAGGCCCAGAAAGCCACACAGGCATTTGCCTTATTAACAAAGGCCCAGTACTTAAAGCGCTACCGTGAAGACCCACGTTTACCGAGTGACCCGAGTAAAGTCTATGCTGACGAATGGCAAAACTGGCCAACGTTTATAGGTAATAAAATAAAGGACTTCTATCCCACCCTCACCGAAGCCCAGCAAGCCACACAAGCATTAGCCGTATCAACAAAAAAACAATACCTACAGCGCTACCGTGAAGACCCACGCTTACCGAGAAACCCGAGAATAATCTATGCTAACGAATGGCAAAACTGGCCAAAATTTCTAGGTACTGAAATAAAGGACCTCTATCCCACTCTCACCGAAGCACAGCAAGCCACACAAGCATTAGCCATTTTAACACCGACCCAATACCAACAGCGCTACCGTGAAGATCCACGCTTACCGAGTGACCCGCGTAATGTCTATGTTGATGATTGGCAGGGCTGGCCCACATTTTTATTGCCAGAAGAAATAAAGAATATCGAATGTTTAAAACAGGCCTGTAAAATTCTTGGCATCAAAGATTCTCAGCAATATAGACAAGTACAAAAGCAATATAAGCAATTTCCCTCTAAACCAGATAAAAAATTTAAAAATTGGGTGGGTTGGTACGATTTATTAGATATCCCACAGCCATATATTTACGACGATCTACGAAAAATAGTGATAAAGCACAAATGCCTTACTCTCGATGATTATAGAGTTATGCGTGCCAAGCTGAATGATCCCCATATTCCATCATCCCCAATAGACGTTTATAAAAACAGCGGTTGGAGCAACACGTATGATTTTTTTGGAACACCTAGGCCATATCAAGTTAAATTTTTTACTCCAAAATGGAAAAAGTGGGCCGACTCAATAACTGAATTTTTGAAGTCAGCGAAAGGCTCTAATACAAAAGCTAAAGACTTGTGTGAATTTGTCCGTGAGTATATTGAACCTAATGGATTTGAAACCTCACCAGTCGAATACCTCGCACGCGGGAAAACCAATATCCAGCCGATGCTTTCACTTTTTGAGGAAGTTACCGTTGTTCGTAAGAAAAAATGGCTCTTTTCAATAAATGAATTTCTAGACTGGATTATTGTTAACTTCTTAACGATTGAAGATTCTGAAACTGGTGAAGTATCTCGAATCAAAGGAGCAAAGAACCCATTTTCTCATATCAGCTTCGAAGGTGAGCAAGCTCCAATATCGATGAATGAGACTAATAAACTAGCCTTACCTTACCAATTTGTAAAAAGTGCCCGAGAGTGGGTATTTCCCCACGATTCAATGGCAAAAAACACTAGTTTTTCAGATCTTGCTCATCTCCATCAATTCTCTGCTGATTGGTTAATAATTGACGACCTGTCTCTTATTAATAAGAATGATCCAGATTGTGTAACTAAAACAGAAGGAGGAAAAACTTACCTTTGGATCCCAATTTATTGGGTGTATACCTATGCATTGATGCAACTTCCAGCAAGAGGTAGGCAGATAGTATATTGCGACTCAGGCGAAGCTGATTCTGAAATAGCAGAGATTAAAAATGGCAAACTAGTTTGGAAACGTAACCAAAATAAATTAGCTGGTTCGACTCTCCGACAAGGAATGATTAGCAAAACAAAAGACAATGATTTTGGCGTTTACTACACCTCCAATAAAACCAATTTTAATGGCCAAGGTTATGCAATACCATTCATGCCTCAGGAGCTTGCTTACTGGCTAATAAAACTAAGAAAGTGGCAAGAAAATTACAATCCGATTGAACGGCCAACCCAATGGTTAGAATGCGACAGAACAAACTTAAATGAAATCCAGAGAAAACAGAAAGGAATTAACTGCTTTCTGTTTAGAGATTATCAAGAAAAAGAGCCTGGCACCTTTGGAGGCCGCTTAGCCATCAGACTTGCAGCTGCACTTTTTTTCTCATCTAAAGATCAATTAGCCTCCGCGACTTACGCAGGGCAAACCTTCAATGAATGTCACCATAAACTAGAGCAACAACAGAGTATCGCGTTGTCTCATTTTAAGTCTGAATACACCCCCCACTCTATGCGGGTCAGTCTAATTAACGCTTATGCTTATGAGTTTGGTATGCCATTAGAAGTGATAATGAAATTAGTCGGGCACTCGTCCATTCTCATGTCAATCTACTATATCAAAAGCGATAAAACTGGAGCCAATATTCGAGAACGGATGGAGCTTGGTGAAAAACAGGCTTTAAACAAAGGTGCAGAGACATTAAGAAGCTTTGTAGAACAGCAGCGAATTGAAGAGTGCAAGCAACAACTATTTGCTAATAACTCTGACTTCTTACTCTCATTGAATAACGGCCGACCCGCATCCAGCTATCTCTTCAAAGACTTTGGGATTTGTCCTGTTGGTGGCGCCTTCTGCAGTGAAGGTGGCGCCCCCGTTGCAATGAAAGCTAACATTTTTCACCCGACAACCGCCGGTTACTTGGGAGAGCAAAACTGCATTCAATGTCGATTCTTTATCACAGGACCAGCATTTATGGTGGGGCTTGCGGCGCTTTTTAATGAAGTGAGTTTGGCAGTGAATACCCAGTCACATCGATATGCGGCTTTAGAGGGGCAGTTAAATGAAACAGTTACAACAATTGAAGTCATTTCAAATCAGATTTATCAGCGAGATTTCAAGATAACCGACCAACAAGCGCTAGAAAATGAAAAACAACAACTTCAATCACACAGGCGAAAACTTAACTCTGAAATCGAGACTAGGGCCAAAAAAATGGATTTATATATGTCTGATATGAACGCCATTAACAAGCATCTTCACGGTTGCCAACAAATCATCAATCAACAACATAAAACTGACGACAATAAGCTGCAGCTAATAGTCCCACATGAATTTGAAATTAGCTTTGAGTTTGATGAAGTGAGTGGCTTTCAGCAACTATCAGAAGTTTGTGAGAATGCCGAACTATTTCATAGCTGTAGTGACGAGTTAGCTGTAACAAGGCGAAGCCAGTCGCTGGATAAAATGCTACTTAACAATGGCATGAGCCCACAGTTCGTCTCCTTATCTGAAGATCAGCAACTCATTATTGGTAATCAAATGACCCAACTTATGCTTTCTAGACTACAAAGCTGGGAGAAGGTAGATAGGCTAGTTAATGGCAATCTGGCACTAAACGACTTAGAGCAAGGTGAAGAGCTTTCCTCTAGTGACATAAAACAATTGTTCGCCAAATCAACCCCCTTAAAGTTGGTAAATTAACATGACAAAAATATCGACTCAAACAGTACTAGAACAACTAAAGAAACAAGCATCACCTCGTATGCAAAATACATTAGACGCTATTTTTACAGTCTGTACAGAACAACAAGAACGCGGGTTAAACGAATTTAGTTATTCAACCGTAGCTAGTCTTGGAAAAGGGCGTGGAGTCCCTAAAGCACAGAGTATTCGCAATGACTCCGGAGAGCCATATAGAACCCTGATTGCGAGCTTCGTGAATGCGGCGGGGAAACCCGAAAAATCTAATATCACAACAACCAAAAGCAAACGCTACATGTGGATCGATGAGTTAAAAGACCCTGTAGTTAAGCTACAAGCCAATATTCTCTACTCTCACAAAATTGCAGCTGAAAAATTGGTAAAAGAGATTGCGCCAATTGATCAAGTTATAGAAATATTTGACGGTGATTCATCAGCATCTACTGTTTCAAAACTCACCAATTTGGAACGGGATGCTTTAGAGCATCTTATATCCACCGAGTTTATGCGAAGACAACGATTGGAGCTGGGACCAAATGGCAGTATATTAACCGCTAATGAAAAAAAGACATTTTTCCCTGTTGCAACCTTAGATGCTATTAAAAAAGCATTACAGCATTTGTAAACAAGGGCTAGGAACACCAAGTTGAAAACCAACCTAATCACCCGAGAAGGGTTTGATAAACTCAATAAAGAACTGAATTATCTTTGGCGAGAGTACAGACCCGAGATCACCAAAAAGGTAGCGTGGGCTGCCAGCCTTGGAGATCGCTCAGACAATGCTGACTACAAAGAGAATAAGCGTCTACTCAGACAGATAGACTCTAGAGTACGCTTTCTCAGAAAGCGTATTGAGGCTGTCAAAGTTGTTGAATACTCACCACAACAAGATGGAAAAGTGTTTTTTGGTGCCTGGGTTGAAATTGAAAATGATGATGGTGAAAAGAAGAACTTTAAAATTGTTGGGCCTGACGAGATTTATGGCCGAAATGATTACGTCTCTATCGATGCCCCAGTAGTTCGCGCTTTACTGAAAAAAGAGGTCGACGACGAAGCAGTAGTTAAAACCCCATCTGGTGAGCAAATTTGGTATGTGAATAAAATCTCATATCAAGCTCCTAATACTAACCATAATGAATAAATTGCTCCGCTGCATACGACTTCGCCTCAACATAAAAGTGGTTATTGCACGTAAATAAGAATGACTAATGTATCGATTGAAAATGCATATATATCTGTCTTATTGGTAGTAAAGCTCTTCTTTTACTTATGAAGAGGAGACTCTTTGTATTGTTTGAGAAATTAGGGCCATAACTATGTGTAGGCATAGCCTGTTGAAGGATTACCAACCAATTTTTCATACTGAAAATAAATTCAAAACAATTTATAGGTTCTACATCTTCATAAATAGTTACACTGTAACTAATTAAGTTGGAATTCACTGATATCAGAGTTACTTATTAAGTAGTTAATTATTTGGATTTTAGTTTTTCCTGATGTTTTTACCAGTTGATCCAAACGCCTGCGATTGGCATCCGTTATCTCCACCTGTAATCGCTCAGTACTCATCCGTTTTTTATACACTCTTAACGTAGTAACTAGCTTTTTTATTCCTATTTCAGATACATGCACACTTATGTAGTGTTCTAAATCAACATCATTTATTACCAGATCATCATTTAACTTTTCCCATGCTCGTACAGCAGAACTTGGGTTAAGAAAATTCTTCTGAGTGTTCCAGTCAACCTTTCCTATTTGATTAGTTAACCAAATTAACTGCGCTGAATGTTCTGTTTTTAACAGTTCTCTTTTTTTCATCACCTCTCCTTCAAAATATTGACTTACCACCCACATAGTTACACTGTAACTTATTTGGGTGCAAACTATTCGACCAAAGTTCGCTATATAAGCAACCCAAAACAATCGCATGATTGATTAGTTATACTGTTACTATGAAATATCACCTTTTCTTACAGTAAATTGGAGATTATTTATGACCACAAAAGATCCCCTTCCATGTGATTTGCGTCAAAAAGCTTGTGATATTTATAGCGGTGACCATCTTCTCGCCGAATCACTATTTAACAGTAATATTCCAGCGCTAGGTAACAAAAAGCCCAACGAGTTGCTCGGTTCTCCAGAGGGACGCAAATTGGTCAACGAACTGCTCACTAAAATGGAGTGCGGAGAATTTACTTAAATATCGAAGTGCCGCTTTGATACTGCTCTTTCCTGTCCAAGCATAGATTAGGAAGTCCAGGGAACACATTCATATAAACTTGGTAGTATTAGCTGCACCAATCATTCAGAGCTATTAGTATCAGAAGATAATAAAGTCTGTTCATTTATATTAAGATTGGTCACTTATATCAGCCTAGAAGCGAGTTGATAGCTCTATACCAACTCACTTTTGCCCCAAAATGATTTTCGCTGTTCAAAAGGTAAACAGGACAAGTAAAGCCTTGGCTATAGAAAAGCTAATGTGAAAGGGTTTTGCATAGTCTAGAAGTGATGCCTGTCCTATCTTTTTTTATTGAAAAAAGAAGTAGACGATGAGGCTGCTATTAAGACTCCTACGGGAGAGCAAATTTGGTATGTGAATAGCATTTCATACCAAATCCCACCTGTTGACAATGAATAACTCTACAAAGTACTTACAGCATTAAGAGTAGCGGCCTCGTTTTTCAAAAAATGAAAAGTGAAATTTCACTTACCCTCTAGTAAAAGCACCTATCTGAGTAGGCATTCTAAATGGATGCTCATGTTTAAAAGCACTTAAGCTCAATAACTGAATGATTTCACATGAATCATCAAATACTTTTTTAGCATTTTCTAACGAGCACTCCACTTGCCAACTTGCTTTAAGCGGTGGGACTGTATTTGATGCAAAGCATGAATCATCAACATTCGTAATTAAAATAGCATTTGTTACGAATTCAGAACGGCCGTGAGCTAATGTATTCCGTAAGTTAAATAATTTTTCGATTAACTCCCTGTGTTCTGCTTTTGTAGTTTCGTCTTCATACAGAGCTTCTGACAACGAAAAAAATTTTGCTTTCGGGGAAAACCTTATTTTGTCATCAATTTCATAGAAGGAAGCCTTAGCACAGAGTTGAATGAAGTCTACTTTTTTTCGACCAAACACTTTTTTTTCTAGTGCTGAAGTTAGTTTATCCAACTGCTCTTGGTAACCAAATGCCACAGCGACTCTATCATTAATGTCCATACCCTTTAGGGATTTACCATCTATAACATCGTAGAAATCAGATGGTGGATCATCAAGTATTTCTGTAACTCTTGATTGTAAATCAAAGATCAACTTGCAACTTAGATTTAAATAACTCTCGACCATAAATGCAGTTAAAGCAATTGCTGTAATTCCGCCACATGTATCACCGTAGTCTTCATAGTTAAATGAGCGTCTTGCCGACTCATAAAACCAACAGTGGGAATAAATATCTCCAGAAAGATTACCGCTATATGACAAATTAAAATACTCCTATGAGAGCTTCAATCGGCAACAACTTTGTCACCGCTCATCTTGTCAACTTTATCAACCTGAATTTCCGCTGTGCGCTGCGTAGCATGATTGATATAGCTACCTTTATACCTTGTACCCTTAAATATGAACATACCACAACAGATTACTGTCAGCGCTACAATGGCTATATAGAAATAGTTAGGAGGTAAATCCAGACTCATAGGCCAAAGTGAATACCCCATCAAAAACCACCATAATACGAAGATATATACGCTAACAATTTGATTAATCTTTGAAACTGATATTTCACTAGCCCCCGACAACAAATGGCTCATACTATCATCTGTCTTCGTTTCTGAGTTTCTCGACAATACTATCTTGTATAGTGGCCCAGTAATTTTATCCTCTAGCATATCTACATGCTTTTCCCAGTTTTCCTGCCAGAATTTACTACCTCTGTTAACAAGAACCCATGAGAAGGAAAAGACAAGACCTAGACTAGAGAGAATAACAGACATATTTTGTCGAGTTGAACCATCAAAGTTTTGCACAGCAACGAAGCCAGCCAATGTAGCACCTATGAATGTCCAAAAATATGTAGCTCTCTTCCAATAAAGCTCAATTTCAAACTTTCTAATATCTAATGCATGTTCTAACGCTACTTTTTCCCTTCCATGGAAAGCTTTTTCATAATCTTTCTGTGATATTTGATTGGTTGTCATTTATTTACCTTTAGACTGATGAAACAAACAATTTATACCACTGATTAAAAATATAAAAAGCAAGTTAGAGCTCAATATTGGAAATATGATTAAGGTAAAAGATCCCTCACATCACACTCCAATACCTCAGCTAATTGATAGGCTTTTTCGAGGGTAATGTTCACTTCACCACGCTCGATTCGCCCTGCATAGCTTCGGTCAATCTCTGCTAATAACGCCATTTTATCTTGTGAAATCCCGAGTTCCTTACGCTTTTCTCGTAATTTCGCACCAAATTGGGCAGCTAAGTCTTTCATTTTTCATCTCGTTAAAGAGAAAGACTATCCAAAGTTGCGGCATATAAAGCCACGGCTTATAATCCGCATTATTAATGTGAAGTTCTTCTGGCTCTGTGAGCTAGAGATAAAGAGCCTCTTACGAGAAAGTAATGTCAAACATATCCATCAAAATTAACACTCAGCTAAACACAATTCTCCAGGATGAGAACTTTGACAATTTCCATGTGACAAAGCTACGGGATACATACCTAGCCAACTCCTCAGTAAGCCAAGATCTTGTTCAAGCTCGTAAGTATATTTACAGACAGATCCTTAGGCTGGTTAAGAAGGGCTTGCTGCTGAAAAAGGGAACTAAAAACTCCAAAAGAGTCGTGTACCAAAAGTCAGAGCTATTTTATAAAACTAACTTTATCTGCCAAAGTACAACTGAAGATAAAGTGAATCGACCCAAAGCAGTTACTGTCGGCACTAACACTGCTGTCCAACAGCTTGTAAAGCGCCTTAAAGAATCTGAAGTTGATTTACTCACTAGCATTGGCGAGTCAGAAGAATATATGCGGTTGTATCAATCCTTCCCAGAGATGAAAGCACACCTTGAATCCCAATATTTACAAGCCCGTGAAAACAGCTCGAAACTACTCGGCCAAATCAAAGCGATTAAGTCTGTTCTCGCTCATCAGCAAAAGTAACCTTAATGTATCTAAGACAATGGCAATCAGAGTGCGCCAATCGCGCTCTAGAGCACTTTAGTGCCAAACATAAACACTTCCTTTGTTTGGCTACTCCAGGGGCTGGTAAGACGATTATGGCTTCAGAAGTCTCAGCTCAGCTACTTGAGCAAGACCTTATCGATTTTGTACTTTGCTTTTCACCTTCGATAAATATATCGCAGGGTATTAAGCATACTTTTTCGAAACGGCTGGGATGTCGTTTCGATGGCGTCATAGGTGCCGTTGGTTGCTCTTATACGTATCAAAGCATGCTGTCTTTCAAAGAGGATTTCTGGCAATTGTTAAAACAAAATCGGGTACTTGTGATATTTGACGAAATCCACCATTGCTCAGGCAGTTCTCTTGAAGATGCTAACGCTTGGGGGGAAGAGATCTTATTGAATATTCAAAGCCAAGCCGAATATACTTTAGCGTTAACAGGCACTCCATGGCGCTCAGATCGAGCACCAATAGCTTTATCTCGTTATACAGACCCGGACAATCAAATACAGTGTGATTACATCTACGGTTTAAGGGAAGCCGTTGCTGATGGTGTATGCCGAAGCCCGAAGATTGTATTAATCGATAATGAAAGAATTTCGGTTACTGACGAAGAAAATGAAACTAAGACGTTTAGTTGCCTAGACGCTCTATTCAAAGGTTCATTAGTTACTTACCAATCGATCATCAAAAATGATATAGCCATTCGACATGCCTTAACCCTGGCGACTAACAAGCTCGACGACATAAGACTGCACAACCCTGATGCAGCTGGACTTGTCGTTGCATCCTCGATAGAGCATGCTGAATACATTCTGAAAATGCTCAGAAATGAATATGGGCAAACCGCCGAAATCGTTACCTATAAAGAAGATCAGCCTTCGAATAAAATCAACGAATTCAGGAACAGTACAACGAACTGGGTTGTCAGTGTAGGCATGATAAGCGAAGGGACAGACATTCCACGTTTGCAGGTGTGTTGTCACCTAAGCAGAGTTAAAACCGAACTCTATTTTAGGCAAGTACTCGGTAGGATTTTACGAGTAAGTAAAGCTACAAATCAAGAAGCTTGGCTATATACGTTCGCAGCACCAAAGCTTGTCGAGTTTGCAAATCGCATAGCTGAAGAGATACCAAATATGCCAGTTATATTCAGGGAATCTGATACTGTTACCGTCTCCGTTAAGCAGGGAGAAAGTAAAATAATAAGAGCAAGTTCCCCATCTCAAGATAGTCATAAAGTTATGCTTAGTACGCCACACATAACAGCACCAAAACACACGTTAATAGCCGCTTCGAACAATCAAAATCTATCTTGGCCGACGTCACCATCTTTTGAAATTTTAGGTGGCTTTAGAGAGAAGGTTGTGTCAACTTTTAATTCACCGTTTTAATGCAATAAGTTCATTTATAGTGACATATTATATAGTAGCATTCGTTATATCTTGAATTCTGCAGGCAACATGTAAAGGAAAAATTATGGATATAATCAACATCCTTCAATTTAGAAAAGATCATATTGATAGGCTTTCAAATTCCAGCGGCTCTAAAGGAGAAAAATTAGCAATTAGCCAACACGAGGACTGGATAGAGAGGCCCAAAGGTACTGCTCTAAAGCACCTAATATCAGAGTTATCTAAAACTGGGATCAATATCAAGCGAACCAGTTTTGATGCCATAGCCATACCAGTAGGTAATAAAGTTGACTTCTCCAGCCCGAAGTCCATTGCTGACCATATCAAAGAAATGGTTTTCATTGAGATCAAAACGACAAATAAAAAATCGGTTAAAGAAGATTTTACAGGCTATTTCTTTGCATTTACCGAAGGAGAGCTTAACGCCGCTGAGCAGCTTGGTGAACAACACCAAGTTGCTTTAGTTAACAAGAGGACAGGCAACATTGTCATGTCATCTATTCCTAGGTTACTGACAAGAGCCAAGTCAATGAATTGGCAAGTTTCGGTTCAACTGTAAATTATGCTGTACTTAATTAAGATATAGATATGGGTTTGATACATTTGCTTCACCACGCTTAGTAACATCGTCAGCTCCACTCGTTTGATGGTTCCAGTAATCAGCAACTTGTTGGTAATACTTCTGCCACCATTTAATTTGAGACGCTTTAATGATTTCTTCGTAGGTTGTATCTGCCCGTAAATTCCTACATTTTCTTTCTTTTACAAAATTTGATACTAAAAAATCAACAGCTAAAAATAGATCAAGTGGAGGGTGCATTAATCGGGGAGCATCAAGTAAAATCAACTCTCCATAATTACTAGTGGTATCTTTAATTTTTCTACCACCATGATGAAAGTGATAGTTTGGATGTATAAACTCAGGAGGTTTATTCGACTCATTTTCATGATAATCTAAATGCCACGCTCCACGAGCTAACTCACAAATCTCTTCCGAGTATGCTTCATATGTTATTTCTACAACAGAGTTTTTCACAGAGCCAAACTGAAATACTTGGTTTCTCTTCAAACCTACATTCAAATGCAATTGAACTGAAAAATCTGAGCCATCCCATTTATCATCTTGGATGAACTGTTTATTTGACAATTCATTAAACCTTAGATCACTCAAAGCATAGATTAAACCCATATTCTGATTGGTTTTCTTTAAGCCCTTTATAAGTTCATACAATGGTGTCGAGCTTGAAATAATACCATGCTGCTCCAGAACACCGATAAATCGCTCCACACTATCAATAGTCTCACCTTTATCAGCCATTCGTTAATCTCCGATAAAGAGACTTCACCTTTTTCTGATAATCAGAATGAACTGCGTAATCAGGCTGGTGCCTACGTTCGAATACAGTCTCAGGATCAAGGTAAAGGAACTCCTCCCAAGACTTAAGATCTACTTTATTTGCAACTAACGCATCAAATGGATCAAGGGGGGTACCGGAGACCATGCAATTCACCCAATACTTTTCACTTTGTTTTCCATTTTGATACTTTGGGTTAATTGCAACTAAATGCTCAAGACTTGTGAATTGCTTAATAACCGTAACACGCTCAGTAGCTTTAAGTGCCCTTATAACTTGCGGGGTGTCCGAACTGTCATCCCACCAATCTTCGATACGCGACATCCACCATCGTTCTTTAAGTTCTGCGAATGCGCCAGTGTACCTGAATGGTTCAAGCATAAGTTTTAAACTGGCCCAATCATCAGAGGCTTGTATATCTATACCCAACTTTGTCGCCAGCATATCTTCTGTCACCAAAATACCTGCGCTACGTACCAATGAGTTTAAGATCAGGGATACCAACGTATGAACATCTTCAGATTTGGAACTAGCATACTCAACAAATCGTTTATCAGTATATTCAAAGACACTTTGGTCCCACTTAAGTAAAGGCTCAAGTAGCTCAAAAGGCTTTGCCTCAGTAGCAACCAAAGGTAGAGTTTGTTCTCGCGCAACTTTATAAGCATTAGCTAATGCAACAAGAATTCTACTCGCTTGTTGCGCATATTTGGTAGTCCTAGAAACCTGAGTCTTCTCTAAAGTAAAATCAAATAGATTATGAGCACTTTCATCTGTGTTGTAGTATTTTACAAACACTTCTTCATTGGATAGTAAAACAATGGGTGAAGCCGGCATCCCACCACCTATCATCTCAGTACGCAGATTTTGTGCTAATGAAGTTCCCCAATAGTCGAATGTCTCATTTTCTGCATTTGCAGCATCCAATTTTTGATCGATAATCAACCCATCAAAGCCTTCATCTAAAAACTTGCATTTAACTTTTTTCATTGAGCAAACTTGAATATGCTCAATTTCCAACATTCCTTCACTATGAAATAAAAGTTCATCCATTAAAGGCTTAAGTTGCTCAGTCTTATCATCATCTACATATAAAAATCTAATAGGCATCTTCTGGTATCTCTTCTTCTGCAGCTTTAGGAATTATGACTTCAATACAAGTACTATAACCTTCAGACGGTTCAACAACTGATATCTCACCTTCAATCCCTATAACAATATCACGAGTGATACTTAACCCTAATCCCATCCCTTTCATTTGTTGATTATCAGAGGCATAAGCACCTTGGGAAAGCTCTGTTGTGAATAAAGGATTAAATACTCGCCCCCAATTATTTTTAGGAATTCCATCACCGTTGTCTTCAAATCGAATAATGTGTTCATCCTTGGTTGATGTTGTTCGCACCTTGATTGAACCTTGCGATTGACCCACTCTTACCATTGCTTTACATGAATTAGTAAACAAGTTCATAAGTACAGATGAAAGCTCCGATATATGCATCGGTTTCGTCCAAAACTCATCACCTTCAAATGACATATCTAAGCGATAAGCGCGTCGCTCTATTGTAGGAGACATCGCTTTAAAAAAAGCTCTAAACACATCTCTAAGCTCAATAACATGCTTCGTTCGTTGGGAGTTATTGCGAATTGTTTCGGTAAAGAAATCGGTATAGGAGACTAACATTTCGACATTAGATTCCATCTGGCTAACTGAATTCACAGCTTCTTCATTTTCATGCAAATATCGCTTTAGATGTTTGCCATTCAACACCATACCATTAAGGTAAAGTTGTATTTCATGAGTGAACTCTGCAATTGCTAGCCCAGACGAAGCTAACACTCTATACATATTTTTTTCATCGATTAATTCTTGAATATATAGCTGTTGTTCTTCGAAACTACTTTTTAAACTTGCAGTAAGCTCAGTGGGCCGGTTGAGTGAATCTTGCTTCTCCTCTGGAAATAAATCCGTTAAGCCAGATCTA
>NZ_PJBM01000241.1:0-32989 GCF_002836075.1 Shewanella sp. GutDb-MelDb
CATTTTGCATAACAAGGCCAGCCTTTTTTAATTGACGTAGATGGAAGTTAAACTTGGTATGGTCATCCATTTCGACCAAACGACACAAATCCATAAATTTCAAGGCTTGATGGGCTGCCAGTGCTATTAATGCCTTGCGGCGGTATGGGTTAGCCAGCGCGCTGTAGACAAGATCAGGGTCGAGATCAGAACGGCTTTTAAGCATCTCTTTTTCCGCTAAGCTACGCTTAATGGTCACTATGAGTTCCTGGCTCTTAAAAGGCTTAGTCATCACACTATCAGCCCCCTTTTTCATCGCATCAACTGCAGTATCAACCGTTGCATAAGCGGTAATAATCACGATGGCAATAAAAGGCTGCTGATGGCGTAAATTCGATATAGCTTCAACGCCAGTCATCCCCGACATCAAGAGATCTAATAGCGCTATATCAAAGTGTTGTAGTTCACTTTCTGCAATTGCAGCTTCAGCGCTCTCAACTGCCGTTACCCGGTAACCTTCAAGCTCAAGCAGTTCAACCATGTTACGCCTAAGCTCGTTATCATCTTCGGCCAGTAGAATAGAGATCATTAGCAGTGCTCCCGATAAAAGACTAACTCTACAGTGGTACCTTTATCTAACTCACTCACAATATTCATTTTCCCGTTATGTAATGATGTAATTTGCTCACAAATAGCCAACCCTAACCCAGTGCCTTTGCCGACAGGTTTACTGGAGTAAAACAGTTCTGTAGCACGAGCTAACGCCTCTTTACTCATACCACAGCCGACATCTTTGACAGTAATAATGACCCGAGTATCTACCTCGGTAACATCAACTGTTATTTTTTGCCGAAGCTGCGATGCATCTAACGCGTTACAAAGTAAGTTGATGATTAACTCTTCTAATTTAATTTTTTCACAATAGAGAAAAATATGAGCTGCACAATTCAACTGGATCTCATGATGCTTACAGCGATGAGCCAACAACTTTACAGCGCTCTTTAGTATATCTTCAATCGCAACATTGCCGCGTATCCCTGACGCGGGCCGAGCATAACTCAATAGCTCTTTACTGATAGATGAAGCACGCTCAATACCCAGTCGAGCTCGATTCAGGTAGTCCCCTTCAGAACTAAAATGTTCAGGGTTCTTCCGCTGCCAAAGATCTAGCGCGAGTGTTGAAGAGGCCAATGGATTATTGATCTCGTGCGCCACCCCCATTGCTAATCGACCTATCGCTTTGTATTTATCAGCCTCAAGAGCACGCTTAAGCTTGGCTGCGGTTACTTGCTCTCTTTCCAAATCAAAAACTTTTAACGCCTTAAACAGTGCAACTAAAATCAAGCCGCCAGCGAGGGTTCGCAACACAGGTACACTATGATGAGAATCTGTCGGTACGAGTCCTGAGAGTACACCGTATATCAGTAGGCCAACCCCACTGATCACAAAGTACAATCCATAGTGATGCTTCTCTTGACGTAAGCTATTGCCATAAACGGCCATGCCAATGCCCGCTAAAGAGGCACTACCAAAACCAATTAATATACGGGTATATTGACTCGCTTCAGCAAAACCAGTGTTGTTGGCTGCCAGATCATGCAGGTCTGGAATAATCAGCCATAGATAGCTAATTAATATCGACAGAATGATCCCATGCCCAACCATAGCAACCCGCTTGGTGGTAATACTCAGTATTTGCCAAGCAAACACCATTAACGCGATATAGGATAAGAGTAGCTTAGCAAGGCTGAGCCACTGGATCAGTAGTTGATACTGCTGCCCAATATCATGCGAAAAAATAATGATATACAGTTCGGACCACTCATGGAAGGCGTGTGAAAACCCAAAAATGGCCAACGCCCACAAGGTAGGAGCAACTTTAAGCTGGCTATATCTAAAATTTCGGAATACGACAGCGCAACCTATAGAGAAAAAAACTAGGCCGTAGAATAGATAGATATTAAAAGTGACAAAAATAGGCATAGCGATAACATAACATTGTAAAGATAGCCATGTGTTGATCTTGTTCTGATTTAGCCTCTCGTTAATTTGCGCTAGTTCATAAAACAAAAAACCATTTAAGCGATAACGCCTAAATGGTTCTTATTTCGTAAAGCTAAGCTCAATCAGTTTATGATTTTACCCGTTCAACGTGTCCACCAAGCCCTTTGAACTTTTGTTCAATATGCTCGTAACCGCGATCTAAATGGTAGATACGGTCAACAATCGTTGTTCCTTCAGCAACAAGCCCTGCAATCACTAAACTGGCTGATGCCCGTAGATCGGTTGCCATCACTTGTGCACCATTTAGCTTTTCAATGCCGTGGATAATACAGGTATTACCCTCTAGCTCCATTGTTGCGCCCATACGGCTCAGCTCTGGAACATGCATAAAGCGGTTCTCAAAAATGGTTTCAGTGATGGTTGCGGTACCTTCTGCTAATGCATTAAGCACACAAAATTGTGCTTGCATGTCAGTTGGAAAGCCAGGGTAAGCCACCGTCTTAATATTGACTGCTTTAGGGCGCTGCCCTTGCATATCAAGTTCAATCCAGTCATCACCGGTAGTGATCTGTGCGCCTGCATCTTCAAGCTTAGCCAGTACCGCTTCAAGCGATTTAGGGTCCGCTTTAGTGCAACGAATTTTTCCGCGAGTCACCGCTGCGGCCACAAGAAAGCTACCGGTTTCGATGCGGTCCGGCATCACGCGATAATCACAACCTTGGAGCGACTCAACACCTTGAATGCGAATGGTATCGGTACCAGCGCCTTCGATCTTTGCCCCCATTGCCATCAAGCAATTGGCTAAATCTACAATTTCAGGCTCACGTGCTGCATTTTCGATAACAGTTTCGCCATCAGCTAATGCAGCAGCCATTAATAAGTTCTCGGTTGCGCCGACGCTGATCATATCCATAAAGATATGGGCGCCTTTAAGACGACCGTCAACACGAGCTTTGATATAGCCCTCTTTGACTTCAATCTTGGCACCCATTTGCTCTAAGCCTTGCAGATGCAAATTCACCGGGCGGGCACCAATAGCACAACCACCGGGCAGAGACACATCAGCCTTACCGTATCGAGCAAGTAAAGGGCCTAGAATCAATATCGATGCACGCATCGTTTTAACTAATTCATAAGGGGCGCAAAACTCATTAAGATTGGTGGTTGAGATACACACTTTATCATCGCCTGAGCGAGTGACTTCGGCACCCAAGCAGCGTAATAATTCACAACTGGTATTAACATCCCTAAGACTAGGAACATTAGATACATTAAAGTCTGTCTCAGCTAACACACCCGCCATTAGAATTGGCAGAGCCGCGTTTTTGGCGCCTGAAATGACAACTTCACCCGCAAGCGCATTGCTCGCTTCAATTTTTAATTTATCCACATTAACTCTCTAAATCAGCAATTACATATTAAAGACTTTTTCACGCTTCCATTGTGTTGGCGTGAATGCATTAATCGTAATAGCGTGTAACTCACCGCTAGTAATGTGAGCCATTAATGGACCATAAATTGTCTGTTGCTGCTTAACGCGCCCCATCCCGTCAAAACAATCACCGACGGCGACAATCTTGTAATGAGTCCCTTCTTGAGTCACTTTTACTTCTTCTAAGGATAATGCTTCTAACAGGATCGCTTCTATATCTTTACATTCCATGGAACTATTCACCTTACTGTGCTTCTTCATAAAAGAAGTCGTTTAAATCATATAATACGATAAATTTCTTAAGCTGCTCTGAAGCTGAAATCAACTTCAAGCTAGCACCTTTTGCGGCAAAAACACTGACTAATTCGAGTAAAAATGCCACTCCAGCACTGTCACAATATTCAATGTCCGATAACTGTAAAAAAGCAGTGTCGACATCCAATAAGCAACGTCTGTCATTCCATAGACTGATTACGGCATCTTGATCTAAGCGGCCGCTAATCGCACAAATAATACCTTGCTGTTGAAAGCTTGCCACTAGTTGGCCTGCTCACTCGGGTTTAAATCAATATGAGTCGCTGTACGCTCAATGAGCATCTCGATCACTGCTTCGATGCCTTTTTGACGAACCAAGTTAGTGACCTCTGATTGCTTTGAAGATAATAAGCTAACACCTTCGGCAACAAGATCAAATGCTTTCCAAGTATCATCTTTTAAACGCCGAGCTCTAAACTGTAACTTGATTTCAGGGCGCCCTTTCTCGATGATCCTAACATTAACGTTGACCATCTTCTCGCCGGAAAAATCTTTAGCAGGATTAAATTTAACCGTTTGATCTGTATATTCAGTAAACGCTTGTGCATACGTTGAGACTAAATAACCTCTAAAAGCCTCAACAAAGCGAGTACGTTCATCTTTTGTAGTGTCACGTAAGTACTGACCCAACACTTTATAAGAGGCGTATTTATAATCGATATACGGCATCAACTCTTCGGTAACAATAACCTTTAAATGCTCAGGATTATCAGCAATCAACTGCCTATCTAGGTTAAAGCGCGCAAATGTTTTTTTAGAAACAGCCTCAACCATTGTATAAGGGTTCGTTTTATCTATCTCAACATCGGTACTATTTTCGGTATCAGCCGCTTGCACGCTAAGACTCATAAACGCCACTGTAACCAGCATCAATCCGCGACAAAATTTATTCAACATATCCATTACTCCTACCACTAATCTTTTGAACCTGCACTATATAAGAACTGGCCAATCAGCTCTTCTAATACCAATGCCGAATGGGTATCGTCAATACTGTCACCATCGGCTAACATCTCAACATCGTCATCCATAAAACCTGGGGCCAGCCCTAAAAACTGCTCGCCTAATAAGCCGGATGTTAAGATCGATAACGTGCTCGTTTCTGGGAAATACTGATAGCGCTTATCCATCGAGAGCGTAACGATAGGGACCAATCTTTCTGGGTCCAAAGTGATGGCACTAACTCGGCCAACCACCACGCCACCTACCTTCACTGGAGAACGCACTTTCAAACCGCCAATATTGCTGAATTTGGCGTGGAGGGAATAACTACTGTCACCTGTTTTTACTTCTACATTGGCAACATTGAAAACTAATATTAAAAACGCTGCCAATCCTGACAATAAAAATAGGCCGACTAACACCTCACTCTTCCGTGTCAACATAACTCATTTACCACTCTATTCAATAAATCTAAACAATAATTAACATGCTTGCAATCTTACGCTAGCTGCCAAACATCATCGCTGTCAGCAAAAAATCTAACGCCAACACTGCCAAGCTAGACTGCACTACCGTTTGGGTTGTTGCTCGGCTGATCCCTTCTGGATTAGGTACCACATTATAACCGCGATAAAGTGCTATCCAAGTCACTACCACCGCAAACAATGCACTTTTTATAATACAGTTAACAATGTCCTCTCGCCATTCAACTGAAGACTGCAATATTGACCAAAAGGCGCCACTATCGATCCCTTTCCATTCAACGCCAACAACATGACCACCGTAAATACCTATGGCGGTAAACATTAATGCTAACAAAGGTAAACTTATCACTCCCGCCCAAAAGCGCGGTGCAATAATCTGCCGTAGCGGATCAATCGCCATCATTTCCAGGCTCGAGAGCTGCTCAGTGCTTTTCATTAGGCCAAGCTCAGCCGTTAATGCTGAGCCCGCGCGTCCGGCAAATAATAGTGCGGTAATTACAGGACCTAATTCACGCAATAAGCTCAAGGCGACCATGGGTCCTAGGCTCTCTTCAGTGCCAAAGCCAACAAGTATATTATAGCCTTGCAGCGCTAATACCATGCCAATAAAGAGCCCCGATACTAAAATAATCACCATTGATTGCACGCCAACCACATACAATTGCTTGATGAGCAACGGCGTACCTTTTCTAAACCTTGGGCGATGCGCTATCGCACCCCATAGCATCAGTCCCGCTTGACCAAGACCAACCACTAAATCAATAGCACCACGACCCAACTTAGCGATTTGATTAATCAAGCCCACTTAGCAGCTCCTTCTTATAGTCCGGTGCAGGGTAATGAAACGGCACCGGCCCGTCTGGTTCTCCGCCAATAAACTGTGTTAACTGCGGATTGTCAGCCAAGCGCAGTTCTTCGGGGGTGCCATGAGCGATAATTCTTTTATCTGCCAGCACATAGACATAATCAGCAATGCCTAGCACCTCTTGCACATCATGCGACACCACCACTGAAGTCAGGTTAAGTGCATCGGACAGTTCACGAATTAATTTAACCAAAACCCCCATTGAAATAGGGTCTTGTCCTGCAAACGGTTCGTCATAAAGAATGATTTCCGGTTCCAAGGCGATGGCACGAGCCAAGGCAGCTCTGCGCTGCATTCCTCCTGAAAGCTCGGTTGGCATTAACGGGGCGGCGCCGCGCAGTCCAACCGCTTCGAGTTTCATTAACACGATGCGGCGAATAATCGCTTCAGGTAAACCAGAGTGCTCCCTAAGCGCAAACGCAACATTATCGAACACATTCATGTCCGTAAATAGTGCGCCACTTTGGAACAGCATACTCATGCGCTTACGCAATACAAATAATTGGCTGCGGCTGCATTGATGCACATCGATGCCATCAAAAAGTACTTTGCCTTTGCTTGGCGTGAGCTGACCACCGATTAATTTCAGTAAGGTGGTTTTCCCTATGCCACTAGGTCCCATTATTGCAGTAACCTTGCCTTTAGGGATCGATAGACTGATGTCTTCATAAATGACATGTGAGCCGCGGCTAAAGGCCATATTCTGGATTTCGACCAATGAGTTATGGTTTTGAGTCATGCATGAGCCCTGCATTCAAATTAAGAAACATCCATTTTTCCGTACTGGAAAGGGAGAAATTGTACGTAATTGAACAATCAGGTACAACCAAATCAACACTATCTCGTCTCAATACTTTCATTTTTGTTAAATTACAGCGAAAATACGCGGCTATATCCTCAAATACCTAGAATCGATGTTATTTAATATATTTTTGTTAGTGGCTGGCTTAAGTGCTTTAGTCTGGAGCGCAGATAAGTTTGTATACGGTGCGGCAGCTTTTGCACGCAACTTAGGCCTTCCACCAATGTTAATAGGCTTAACCATTGTGGCTATGGGCAGCTCTGCACCAGAAATGTTTGTTGCCGCCACCGCGTCAATGGAAGGCATGACAGATACAGCCATTGGTAACGTGCTCGGTTCCAATATAGCTAACATCACACTCATTCTAGGTATTACAGCGTTACTCGGGGCTATTTCCGTCAGTTCACAAACGCTGAAACGTGAAATCCCTTTAATGTTAGCCGCCACCGTCATTGTGGGTTACTTTTTATATGACGGCTTTTTAACCCGAATTGAAGGCGTGTCTCTTTTAGTGCTCTTTTTCGCATTAATGGGCTACCTAATTTGGCATGGTCTGACGAATAATAATCGCGATGCGTTAGCCATTGATGCCGATAATGAGGTTCCCTCAAATGTCCCCACCAAGAAAGCGATTTTTTGGCTTGTCATCGGCATGGTGTTGTTACCTCTTTCAGCCGATTGGATGGTTCAAGGTGCTGTAGGCATTGCTAAGGCTTATCACCTTTCTGACTTAGTCATCGGACTGACGATTATTGCCGTGGGTACCAGTCTTCCTGAGCTTGCAGCCTGTATTGCTGGCGTGTTGAAAAAAGAGGATGATTTAGCCATCGGTAATATTGTGGGTTCAAACTTATTTAATATTTTAGCGGTACTTGCCATACCCGGCATTATCGCGCCAGGTGCCGTCGATGCCGCGGCAAGCACGAGAGATTTCTACATGGTACTTGCAACGAGCAGTGCGCTTGCAATACTGATATTATTGAGCGGACGCGCTAGGCAACTAAAGCCTTGGCATGGCGTTGTTCTACTCATTACATTTGTCGCGTATCAAGCGTTACTTTTCCTATCTTAAATATGAATGCGACCTATAAAGCAGTAAATTAGAGAGAGACCAAGAAATGGTAGATGAACAGCAGCTACGCCAGTGGGGCACCAAGGTCATTGATATCGAGAAAAAAGCACTCGATAACCTTTACCAATATGTAGACTCAAATGAGTTTGCCCAAGCATGCCAATTAATATTGCAGTGCACCGGCAAAGTTATCGTTATGGGAATGGGCAAATCAGGCCATATAGGTAATAAGATCTCAGCCACATTAGCCAGCACTGGAACGCCTGCATTTTTTGTCCATCCAGGTGAAGCGAGTCACGGTGATTTAGGCGTATTAAGCGAAAACGATATCGTCCTTGCTATCTCTAACTCAGGTGAATCGAGTGAGATTCTGACATTAATGCCAGTAATCAAGCGCATGGGGCTGCCGATGATTTCGTTAACAGGCAAGCCGGAATCCAACATGGCAAAGCTAGCCCATCTGCACCTTTGTATTGAAGTGCCCGAAGAAGCCTGCCCGCTGGGATTAGCGCCAACATCGAGCACGACGGCCACTTTGGTGATGGGCGATGCATTAGCGGTTGCTTTACTGCAAGCTCGCGGGTTTACTAAAGATGACTTTGCACTGTCTCATCCCGGTGGAACTTTAGGGCGTAAGCTACTCTTAAAAGTCAGTGACGTAATGCATAAAGACAATGAGCTGCCGCTGGTAAAGCATGATATCTGTATTACCGATGCGCTTTACGAAATATCTAAAAAAGGCTTAGGCATGACTGCCATTGTCGATGAGAAAAGCACTTTAGTCGGTATATTCACCGACGGCGACTTACGCCGAGTGATTGATGCAGAAGTTAACTTACGTACCACCCCCATTGCTGAAGTTATGTCTAAAGGCTGTGTCACCATTACTGATAATGTACTTGCAGCAGAAGCATTAAAAGTGATGGAAGAGAAAAACATTAATGGTTTGATAGTCATCAATTCACAGCAACAACCTGTCGGCGCACTTAACATGCTCGACATGGTGAAAGCAGGAGTTATTTAACATGTCTAAACAGGGATTCTATGGCCCGATTAGCGATGATGTTTGGCAAGCCGCCAGCAAAATCAAACTGCTTATTTGCGATGTAGATGGCGTATTTTCCGATGGCCTAGTCTATATGAGCAACTCCGGCGAAGAGCTTAAAACATTCCACACTCGAGATGGTTACGGTGTTCGCTCTGTTCTTTCTAGCGGCATTAACGTGGCGATTATTACTGGTCGAAAATCAAAAATTGTCGAAGATAGAATGACAGCACTCGGCGTCACTCATATTTATCAAGGCGTTGATAACAAGTTAAGCCCCTACAATGAGTTATTAGCACTTTACAATGTCAATCCAAATGAAGTTGCCTATATAGGTGATGATATGGTCGACTTGCCGGTGATGAAAGAGGTCGGTTTATCGGTTTGCGTCGCTGATGGCCACCCTTACGTGAAGCAACATGCTTTAATGACAACTCATATTAATGGTGGTCATGGCGCCCTTAGAGAGCTCACAGACTTGTTATTACTTAGCCAAGGTAAGTTTGAGTCGGCTCACGGGATGAGCATATGAATCGCGTCACCCTAGCGATTATCGCTTTATTTGGCACCGCACTGATCCTTTATTGGCAAGTGCAGTCTAAAAAAAGCGACCAAACGTTAGACATTGATATAAGCGAACGCCCTAACTACATCATCAATGATATGCGCAGCACTGAATACAATGAAGCGGGTCTCATTAATAGCAAAGTCACCGCCAAGCACATGGAACACTTTGAAGAAGCCAGTATGACTTACTTCACTGACCCGGTTTATTTGATCTATCCCGATGATGGTCAAGCCCAATGGCGTTTAACCGCGGCTAAAGGAACCCATAACAATTTAACCGGTAAGGTCTCATTGGAAAACAATGTTATTATCGATTCTATTAGTCCAGAAGAGCCGATCCAAACATTGTCTACCTCCTATTTAGAGCTTGATCTAGAGACGATGGTTATGACCTCTGATGAAATCATTTACGTCACTGGTAATGAGTTTGTGATTCAGGGAACAGGCCTTTATGCTGATCTTAACGCCCAAAGTGTAAAGTTGATCAGTCAAGTCGAAGGGATCTACGATGTTAAGTAAGCGATTCAAAAAACAAATATACTCACTCATGCTAGCAACCCAATAGCGGAGTAGAAGGAAGTTATGAAATACAATCAATCAATACTTGCAGGTCTGTTGTGTCTGCTTAGCATTAGTAGCTACGCGCAAGTCGATGACTTAAAGCAAGAAGTTAAAATTGCTGCTGCCAGCCAAGAAGCTGATATAAAAAATAATCAGGTGATCTTTTTTGGTCCTGTAGAAGTGACTCAGGGTTCAATTAAAATGAAGGCTGATGAATTACGGGTGTTCTCCAAAGAAGCGAGCTCAGGAAAAATACTCGTGGCTACGGGTAATCCTGCGACATATACCCAAATGATGGAAGATGGCCGCCCGGCGATGGCAAGTGCGAAAGAGATCCGTTATGAGTTGGCAACAAGAACCTTAACCTTGTTAGGTAATGCAACCTTGGAGCAAGAGGGCAGCCAAGTCACGGGTAACCGCATCAAGTACAATATCGGACTACAAAAATTAGTCGCAGAAAGTACAGGTAAAGGTAATGATCGCGTGATCACTATCATTCAGCCTGAAGCTTATCAAGAAGAGACGCCTGAAACCCCAGCCGCACCCATTAAAAAGCAGGAACAGCAATGACCCAAAAAACGCTGACCGTACGCAATTTAGCGAAAAGTTATAAGAGCCGAGCCGTTGTTCAAGATGTGAGTTTAACGGTCAAAACAGGGCAAATTGTTGGGTTATTGGGTCCTAATGGTGCAGGTAAAACCACAACATTTTATATGGTTGTTGGTTTAGTTCAGAGCGACAAGGGTCAGATCTTAATCGATGACGATGATTTAACCTTAGACCCAATGCATCTCCGAGCACGTAAAGGCATTGGCTACTTGCCACAAGAGGCAAGCATCTTTAGAAAGCTCTCAGTGCGTGACAATATCATGGCAGTATTACAGACTCGCAAAGATATCAATAACGAGCAGCGTGAAGAGCAACTTGAACACCTACTCGAAGAGTTTCACATCACCCATATCCGCGATAGCCAAGGCATGGCGTTATCAGGTGGTGAACGCCGCAGAGTTGAAATCGCTCGAGCACTGGCAGCCAACCCAAAGTTTATTCTACTCGATGAACCTTTTGCCGGCGTTGATCCAATATCGGTTATCGATATTAAAAAGATTATTGAACAGTTAAAAAGCCGTGGCTTAGGGGTGTTGATCACAGACCACAATGTGCGTGAAACATTGGACGTTTGTGAACATGCCTATATCGTAAGTCACGGAAATTTGATTGC
Organism: Shewanella sp. GutDb-MelDb; assembly: GCF_002836075.1. NCBI lineage: Bacteria > Pseudomonadati > Pseudomonadota > Gammaproteobacteria > Alteromonadales > Shewanellaceae > Shewanella > Shewanella sp. GutDb-MelDb. The sequence continues at coordinate 11,292 of NZ_PJBM01000241.1, forward strand.
AGAAGGCACACCTGCCGAGATATTAGATAATCAGCAGGTTCGAGCAGTGTACTTAGGTGAACAATTCAGGCTATAGTTAACCCACAGTATGCGGGTTTAATTGTATAGCATTAGCTAAGTATATGAATACAATCAAAGTGTTGACTCTTTAAGCTCTCTTCGTCAAATCACCGAGCTTCAACGTTTAATTACAGTGTAGGGAATAGCGGTAAGATGAAAGCGTCACTCCAGCTCAAAATGGGTCAGCAGCTAACTATGACTCCACAATTACAGCAGGCTATTCGCCTTTTGCAATTGTCCTCTTTAGAGCTGCAGCAAGAGATCCAGCAAGCATTAGACTCTAATCCACTGCTTGAATTAGATGAAGAGCAATCCGATGGCGAGCCTATCAGCAACGAAGATAGAACCACCAGTGACTCTGACAGCTATTCAGAGTCGGATAGCGACAATGAATACAGCAGTAACACAGATGTTGATCCACAGCAGGATAGCGCTGCGGTAGACACCTCTGATGCATTAACGCAAGATTCAATGCCAGATGAACTCCCAATGGATACTACTTGGGATGAAGTCTATACCGTGTCTTCGAATTCAAGCTCCGGCGGAATGCGCGATGATGATATGCCATTCCAAGGCGAAACCACTGAAGGTTTATACGAACATCTTGAATGGCAGAAAAATCTAACGCCTTTTTCTGATAATGACCTAGCGATTGCCACCGCCATTATTGATGCGGTTGATGAGCGAGGTTACCTTACTCAGAATTGTGAAGATATTCTTGAAGCAATGGGCGATCCAGAGATCGAGATAGACGAAGTGGAAGCCGTACTCAAACGCGTGCAGCATTTCGACCCTATCGGCGTCGCAGCCAGAGATCTCAGTGAATGTCTGCTTATCCAATTAGCTCAATATGCAGAAACAACACCCCATATAGACAATGCTCGCCTGCTCATTAAAGATTACTTAGATTTGATTGCTGGACGTGATTTTAGGCAATTGATGCGTAAGACTAAGCTCAAAGAGGATGACCTGCGTGATGCTATCACGCTTATTCAAACCTTGAACCCAAGACCGGGCCTAGCAGTCACGCGAAGTAAAGACGAATATGTGATCCCCGACGTTTCAGTGACAAAAAAGAAAGGCCGTTGGGTGGTTGAACTCAACCCCGACTACATGCCAAAAATCAACGTCAATCAACACTATGCTTCGATGGCTCGTAGCCAAAAAAATCAAGCAGATGGCCAATTTATTCGTAGTCACTTACAAGAAGCTAAATGGTTTATTAAAAGCATTGAGAGTCGTAATGAGACCCTCCTAAAAGTCTCCAACTGTATTGTGAAGTTCCAACAGGGATTTTTCGAATATGGTGATGAAGCCATGAAACCTATGGTACTCAACGACATTGCTGAAGCCGTAGAGATGCATGAATCCACTATCTCAAGGGTGACCACACAAAAGTATATGCATACCCCTAGAGGTATTTTCGAGTTAAAGTATTTCTTCTCTAGTCATGTCGGAACCGACGACGGTGGAGAGTGCTCATCAACAGCAATTAGAGCGTTTATTAAGAAGTTAGTCGCAGCTGAAAACCAACAGAAACCATTAAGCGATAGCAAAATGGCGCAACTGTTGGCAGAACAGGGGATTAAAGTTGCTCGACGTACCATCGCGAAATACCGCGAAGCAATGATGATCCCGCCCTCAAACCAACGCAAGAGTTTATAACTAAAATTAGACACTTGGAGGAATCTTTCTATGCAAATTAACCTTACTGGGCATCACATTGAAATCACTGCGTCACTGCGCAGTTATGTTGAAGAAAAATTTACAAAGCTTGAACGTCATTTCGATCAGATCAATAATGTGCACGTCATATTGAATGTTGAAAAAATGCAACAGATTGCCGAAGCACGAATTCACCTGAAAAAAGGTGAAGTTTTTGCCACTTCGGAACATGCGGACATGTACGCCGCAATCGACTCCCTGATCGACAAATTAGATCGTCAGGTTATTAAACACAAAGAGAAGCTGACCAAACACTAACGATGGAACTATGTACCATCCTGCAGCCGGAATGCACTACCTGTGCCACTCCGGGCAGTAAGAAAAAAGTACTGGAACTCATCAGCGATATTGCCGCTGCCCAGTACCCTACCCTTTCTTCACAAGAGATTTTCGAAAGCCTGTTGGCTCGCGAAAAAATGGGTAGCACAGGTATAGGCAACGGTATAGCAATCCCTCACGGGAGATTGGCTAATATTGACCATCCATTGGGCATATTAATCAAATGTGAAACACCGATATCTTTTGACTCGATAGATAAGCAACCGGTTGATATATTATTTGCCCTGTTAGTGCCCGCAGATCAATGTGAGCAACATCTCGCGACGCTGTCTTCAATGGCAGAAAAGCTTAACGACAAAGCGATCGTGAAGCAGTTGAGAAAAAGTAAGAGTGAATCTGAGTTATACGACTTAATCACTCAATAGTGAGAGGTTTCTGATCTGTCGAGCTTAGTTTTTACGCATTTTTTGATGTTCAAGAAGTACAAGACATGAGCAAAGAGAAACGCTTACACACTCTTGTAGGAATAGCTTAGAAACACTTAAACCAGTGTTCCTAAGCTATTGTTGCCGTGTTATAGGCTATTTGTGGAGAATAATTAAACTGCATTGCCTCCGTATCGTCCCACCTCGCCAAAATGATGTATAAACTGCGGTAAAAACAAACCTAAAAGTGCAACTATCTCGACGGACTCAAGTCCGTAAGTCGCTAGAGATTACCGATATACAAGCAGTAAGATTTAACGACCTAGGCATTTATTACAGCAATATTATTTATTATTACCAACTAGCCTAAGCTATTGCTTTAAGCCAGAAAAAAGTTAATCTATAATCTTGTACACCCCGTATACATTTATAAAACATTAATTCTAACTTTTATTAGGTAGTGAAAAGATGAAACTCGTTCTAGTCTCTGGTCGTTCCGGCTCAGGCAAATCAGTACTGTTAAGAATGCTAGAAGATCTCGGCTATTATTGTGTCGATAATCTACCATTGCCAATGATGGGCACCCTGCTTGAACAACTTTCTGGTAACTCAGAGTTAGTCGCTATTAGTGTTGATATCCGCAACATGCCAGAAAAAGAGAACGAATGGATTAAGCATCTGACCAATTTGCCAGAAGGCGTGGAGTTATTGAGCTTCTTTTTAAACTCTAGCGATGAAGTGCTCCTCAAGCGCTACAACGAAACTCGTCGTCTGCACCCTTTGTCTCATGCAAACATTTCATTAAAAGAAGCAATTCAGCTTGAAGGGCGCCAGTTGGAACCGCTCGCTAAGATCGTTGACCATTATATTGATACTTCTACCCTCAATATTTACGATCTCAATGACCAAGTACGTGAGATCTTATTAGGCAACGTCGATAAAGAGCTGATGATCAAGTTTGAGTCTTTTGGGTTTAAACATGGCATGCCAACTGAAGCTGATTTTATGTTTGACGTTCGATTTCTTCCAAATCCACATTGGGAGCCGGATCTCCGACCCATGACAGGGCTCGATAAACCCGTGCAAGAGTTTTTAAATCTGCACCCTACAGTCAATAAGTTTATCTGGCAGATCGAGAATTTATTGGAGACTTGGTTACCCGATTTAGAACGTAACAACCGCAGCTACCTCACTATCGCTATTGGTTGTACTGGTGGCCAGCATCGCTCTGTTTATGTCACAGAACGACTCGCTGAACACTTCAAAAAAGGCCGACATAAAGTCACTTCTAGCCATAGAGAGTTAAAAAATGCCAACGATTGAACGGCAAGTCACCATCTGCAATAAGCTCGGGCTACATGCCAGAGCGGCAACAAAATTGGTGGTTTTAGCCTCAGAATTTGATGCCCAAATCACTATTATTCAAGGTGAAAAGCAAGCTTCAGCGGTAAGTGTACTAGGCTTACTCATGTTAGAAACTGGAATGGGTAAATCCATACAGCTTCTCGCCAACGGCCCAGATGCAAAACCAGCGTTAGATGCCATATGTCATTTGATCAATACCAAATTCGACGAAGATAATTAGTCCGTCCATTTTCCTAATATTTGTTATTTATCCCCCTTTACTTACGTTATGATAAGCGCCTTTTAAAAGACCCTGCGAGGGACCCATGCCGATTGAAGTCTTAGACAACGAAACAACAGACCAACGCCTCAATCAGCTAAATAAAGCATTAGGTAGCGGGATGTTTGTTCATGTCCGCAATATGTTGCAGGATATGGCAGCCACCGATATCGCCTTTATTCTCGAATCTTCGCCGCCCCGCACCCGCCAAGTTTTATGGCAATTGATTGACCAAGAGCACACAGGTGAAATTCTTGATGAGTTAGGCGAAGAGCTTAAAGACAACCTTATTCGCCAAATGAGTCCAGAGCGCGTCGCTAAAGCGGCTGAAAGCATGGATACCGATGACTTAGCCTACATTCTTAGAAGCTTACCAGACAGCATCTTTAATGAAGTGCTGCAGTCGATGAGTGCCCAAGACCGTGTCAGGGTTGAGCAGGCGCTCTCTTATCCCGATGATACTGCTGGCAGTATCATGAATACCGATACTGTAACCCTAAGACCCGACGTCAATATCGATGTGATATTGCGCTATTTGAGAATTCGCGGCGAACTGCCAGCCGCAACCGATATGCTGTATGTGGTCGATAAACAGGACCGAGTACTCGGCGGTGTGCGCATTGCCGATCTACTCACCTGTAATCCAGATTCATCGATTAGAGAGATCATGGCCGCCGATCTCGAAGCTATTCCCGTGGGTATGTCCGACAGTGAAGTGGCGCAACTGTTTGAGCGTCATGACTGGGTTTCTGCCCCCGTTATTGATGATGATAACAAGTTGCTTGGCCGTATTACCATTGATGATGTGGTCGATGTTATTCGAGAAGATGCCGAACATTCGATGATGGGTATGGCAGGTATGGATGATGATACCGATACCTTTGGTCCTGTACTCAAAAGTACCTTTCGCCGTTCACTGTGGTTAACCGTCAACTTGTTTGCCGCGCTGCTCGCAGCATCGGTGAGTAATATGTTCGAAGGAACATTAGAGCAATTTGCCACTATCGCGATTTTAATGACCATTGTTCCCAGTATGGGCGGTGTTGCAGGTAATCAAACCTTAGCGCTGGTCATTCGTGGTATCGCCCTAGGTCAAATTGGTCAAAGTAACTCCAGGTGGCTTATTGGCAAAGAGCTTGCCATTGGCTTTCTGAATGGCTTGCTGTGGTCCGTTCTTGTGTTTGCAGCAGTGTGGGCTTGGAAAGGTGACATTACCTTGGGAGCAACGATTGGTGGAGCTATGCTCATCAACATGACGGTTGCAGGCCTTGCTGGCGCAAGTATTCCGTTATTGCTTAAAAAGATGAACATCGACCCAGCGCTTGCAGGCGGCATGGTATTAACCACAGTGACTGATGTTATCGGCTTATTTGCCTTCTTAGGACTGGCGACCGTATTCCTGATAAAGTAGCTTAAAGAAAGTTGAATAAACTAAAGACCGCCTTTTAGCTAATGCTAGAAAGCGGTCTTTTAGTATTCATCAGTCTTCACGCAGAGCTTGTTGTGTTTATCGTTTGAGTGGCGCTTTAAAACCATAGTTCGCTAAGATTGTTTGGCCCTTTTCAGATAACACAAACATTGCTAGTTTCCAGGCATCAGGTTGTGCAGCCTTTAACACGACTAAGCCATAATCTGCTCCCACCGCTATCTCATTGGGCAGCTGTACCACTTTCAAGCTAGGCACCTCTTTTTGTGCAAGAACGGCATTAGTGCAATAGGTTAAAAAGATGTCAGCGCGATTATTTTCCATCACCCAACCATAGGTATTACGGCCACTAGGTGCTTTAGCACTGGTTTCACCGCCCGTTAGCTGTAATGCTTTGTTCTCTAATTTATTTTTCGCCCCAGCAACTAATGCATCAGCCCTTGCAAAAACCTTCCACGCGTAATCACCAGACGGATCGGCTTTAGGAGTCGACGTGCCAAGACGAACGTCACTACTGAGCATCTGTTGTAATAAGTCATCATCAATTTCAACACTGGCTTGCGTCAACGCGCACATTTGGTTTTGTGCAAACATCACCACACTTTCTGCCAGTGCGTCATTTTGTAAGGTTTGTGGATGTTTCATATTGGCAGACGCAAACACATCCACAGTCTCACCCTTTTCAATACGCTTTCTGAGTAGACCTGAGGGTGCAAAATCGGTATTAACAGCCTGCTTCGACTCTAACTGATAAGCCGCAACAATATCTGACATGGCATTTTTTAAACTGCCCGCTGCGCGCATCTCTATCGGCGCAGCGGTTGCCGTTAGTGGCAATATTAATAACGAGGCTACAATCCATTTTTTCATGATAATTTCCATAGTAAGTACTGAAGGTACAATCGGTGTATATAACGATGCCGCCGATCAAAAAGCATTTACTCGCAAAAAACAACAGCCAAGGCTCCATCAGCAAAAGGGGCTTTAAAACTGTTGAAATGGATCACTCACAAATTAACGCCACCAGACAAAAAGTCGCAATTAATGAATAGCAAAAAGCCACCGAGTCGGTGGCTTTTTATCTGAATAAAGACACTAGTTAGCTTAGTGGGCTAAGTACTATCTCAACTCTGCGATTGTCTGCTCTGCCCGCTTTAGTCCCATTGCCTGCTATAGGTCTTTCTTCCCCCACGCCATGAGACACCACTCTTGCTGATGGAACCTGACGGCTCATCAAGTAGCTAGCGACTTCACTCGCTCTGACTTGCGACAGCCTCAAGTTATAAGATGCAGCACCAGAACTATCGGTATGACCCATCACATTGAGCTTGGTCTCATCATATTCTAACGCCACCAAAGCGACGCTATTTAACACTTGCTGCGCCCGTTGGCTTAGATCTGTTTGATCGACACCAAAAGTCACATCGTTTGGCATGTTCAAAATAATATTATCGCCACTTCGGGTGACACTGACACCAGATGACTGCAGTTGCTGACGCAATTCAGCTTCCTGTACATCCATGTAATAACCAATACCACCACCAAGGGCAGCCCCTGATGCAGCGCCAATTAAAGCACCTTTACCTCTATCACTTTTACTTGAAGAGGCAACTCCAATGACCGCACCAGCAAGTGCACCGATCAATGCACCATTAGTCGCTTTACCATTTTGGGATTCATTACTGTATGGATTGGTTGTCTGACAACCTGAAACGAACACTGCTGCAACCAGACAGCTTGCGATAATTCCGCCGTGCTTAACACTCATAAACATTACTCCTAACTGTCTTCACCCAAGTGAAGACGACAACATATCGAGTTATTTTGTTAACAGTATATAAGCAGGCAATTATTAGACAATGGCTACAAAATCAAGCGCGCTAAAATCGTACAGCTTACACGATATAAAATCCTGACAATTGCTAAGTCTGCGCACCAAAATCGCGCAAGTATGCCCTCATTTGTAGCCAACGCCACTTATATCACCCTGACACACAACAACCAAAAACCACAAACACTTGATCTGCAAGTGATTATTCTAGCGGTTTGTTTTGGCATAAAATGAGCATACCTATAAAGTAGTATTAGATTGAGTCGTATAAAGCGATATAGGAACACCCATGAAATTAATCCAGAAAGTTGCAACAAAGTACCAAGAGTTCACGCATATGATTATGCATATTGGCATCAGCCAGTGGGATGTCGAATAAGATCATTTTTATTAGATTAATTTAACGTATACATAAGAGGTGTCCAATGACAGCAGTAAACCACAGTATCAACCTCAGTATTATCAATGAAGTCAAAAGTAATGGTCGGCTGTTATCTGACGTAGCAAGGCAATATGGCGTGTCAACTAAGGCTGTTTATCAACTTGTGCGTCAAAGCGAACAACCGTCAACAAGCCGCACATTGACCTTAAGATCAGAGATTGAGCAACTACGCAGCCGTATTCAAGAGTTAACCTTAGAGCTGAGCCATATTACTCAATAAAACCCTGTTTAGCAGAGGTAAAGGTATATCATATTGCCCCAAATGAAATGATAGTGTTATCGTAATAACAATAATAATTGCGCGCTAATTTCACTTTTACCTCTGCGACTTATGCTATTGCAAGCAACTGCATTCGATGATTAATTAACTTTAAGTAACATTAAAAATCCACTCAAACGGCTGCGGTTACATTAAACTCACTAGCAGTGCTTACTAAAAAGGCTGTATTCATGGGATCCCACACATTAAATTCAATCAGTTCAACAATTAAAATAACTCTTAGCTCAATCGCCATTGTCTTTTCACTTTCGGCTTGTGTTAGTCAACATGATTTAATGGTCGAAAAAGGTTTCCCACTGCCCTATGCCGATGGCTTTGATGATGGCTGTCATAGTGGCAATAAAGCGGCGGGGAGTTTATTCGACGAATTCAAAAAAGACGTCAATCGCTTTAACAGCGATAAACAATACGGTCAAGGATGGTCTGATGGCTTTAGACAATGCGAAACTGAACAGGAAGCAGCGCAGCGTCAAACCAGAATAATGCTTGAGCAACAACGCTTACAGGAACAAAAGAAAGCCAATAATATTAGTCAGCAACACGCATTAGAGAAAGAAGTCATGAAGGGCGTCGACATCGACGCTCTCAAAAGCCTAGAGAAACAGTAGTGTAGAACATACCAGGCCGCGCAATAAACCGCGGTCTGTAATGTCTTAGCTCAACTAAAATAGTATCAGTCGGTAACCTAAAGGCTGTGTGTCATCTTTATTCAGTACCATGGTGTAGTTGCCTGCACTATCAAAAAACAGGGGTTCAGATTGGTAGAGTAAAGTGAGCGTTTCATTTTCATCTTCAAAGACGACATTAATCTCGTACTCTCCAGACTCTATGCTGATTGACTCCAACTCGGTGAACTCAAAATCAGTGATTTTATACTTAGCAGATTCAATGGTTTCGGTTGATTTAACAAAGTAGATGGTTAACGTTTCATAGTCGAAAACTAAGTTCGCTAGATCAATTTTATGGGTAAAAGCACGAGGACGATGATCATGAGTTAGCGTCATCCCTTTGGTCATTCCTAGCTCGTCCTCATAAACCAGTATCGATTTACTCTCATCTTGATTAAAGGTCACTAACAAGTTATTGGCTAACACCTCATTCGAATCTTTATTGGTAATCGTTACACCATAATCGTTATAACCTATGGTCTTGAAATCGCTTAAACTATGTTTGCCTAATTCATAAAGATACTGAGTCTCCTGATTACTTGCGATCGCTATATCAATATTATCAACACTGTTTAACGCGTTAAAAACACGATACTCAGCATTGGCATCAATATTGGCATATTGGGTTGGGCTACCCGTCGAATCAACAGCATCAATAGTGAGCTTAGGTGTTCCAGGGCCAAAACTATTACGGATAACAAATTTGTAAACCGTATTAGCGGTTAAATCCAGTGTTGCAGTAGTATAGATTGGCGTACTCTGTCCGGTCTGAGTCAAATACAGTACATATTCACCAGTATCAAACATTAACTCACTTGAATGATCCTTATAACTAAGCGAATCAAGCATGTTCGCGCCGCTAAAGTCCTCGCCATCCAAACCAAAATAAACATCATAAGTCGGCTCATCCATGGCGGCATGCATCACTAACATCTGCATTTTACTGTAGTCATCACTTTCATCCATATTCAATTCATCCATCTCACTGCGATCATATTGAATATCAAGTAATTCAGTAGCGCCATAATCACCGAGTAAGACAAAAAAATGTTCATCGTCATTTGAAAGTGAGAGTGTCGATGAATAGAGCGATAACTCATCGCCCAGCTCATCAGTGCCAATCACTTCCATCTCGGAACTCCCCGTATTGTAAACATAACGAGGTTGAGCATCAGCGTAGCTCACCGCTGTGTATTGATAACCATCTAAAACCAGCGCCGTTGCTGTGCTATTGGGTGACGCATTGTAATACTGTATGTAAGCTTCACTGCTTGAATCACTGTCATCATCTGAGCTACATCCGACAGCTGTAGCCAATGCAAGAAAGAGACAAGTAATACCCCGAGGTGTGAAATTCATTTATTTTCCTTAACTAATTAATGACAAACTCATTACCTATGACCAAGGATCCACGTCAAGAACTGTCAACAATTGCAATGTAAGGAAAGCCTTTGAATAGCTTTGTAAATTAGTGTTATTACTTGTATAGATTGAACAATAAATGACTTTTACGGAAGGATGAGATGTTAACGGAAGGCATAATAAAGACCAAATGAGCGTAAAGGAGCAGCAACTCGCTGCCCCTCAAGAATTATTTAGCTAGCGAAGAACACTCTAAATTGGTTGGCTAATGCTTTATCATCTTGCTTACCATATTTGATTAAGATGTCCTCTTTACCGTCGCCATTAAGGTCGTCGCTTTGCAGCATCCCGCCATCAATAGGCAACTTTAAATCGTGCTTTTCTGCATCACGACTAAATAAGCGTGAACCAGCTTGACCGAAATAGACTCTTAAGGTGTCTTCGTCATCAGATAGCATTAAATCTTTCAAACCATCGCCATTAAGATCTGCTAACTTGACCACTGGACTGCCACTTTGGCCTGAGCTTAAACTAAAGTTGAGTTCAACCTCTTTACTGACATTTGACTCTTCAGCAAAGCGTCCTTGTTCATCCATTTTAAACAAATGAACATCTTGATCGATACTGCCAGAAAGCAATGCACCGATAATCTGTGATACGCCGATATCAAACCCAGCCACCATCACTTCGACTTTATCGTCACTATCAATATCAACGAACTGTAGCCCCGTTAATGTGCCCTCTGCTTTAACAACACTGCTAGGCAGCTTCGGGAACACCAACTTGCCCTTTTGGCTTTCACCGAGATAGACCTCATAGTCGTTGGATCTATCAAATACACCTGAGCTTTTGGTATAGCGCACCACCAGATCAGTAATGCCGTCGTTGTTGATGTCCTTAAGCTCTTCCACTTTGCGATACACCAACTCACTTTGGTCGAGCTGCTCACCATAGGCATCACGCTTATTCCACCAGTCAATGCCACTTATAGGTTGGCGTACTGACACAAACTCTGTAATGGGGTGAAACATCTTGTCTTTTGTTTGTCGATAAAGCTCTAACTCTCCTTCTCCAATTTTGACAATGTCGACTAAACCATCAAGGTTAATATCGCTAGCATAGAGTTTGGACTGGGTATATGTGGCGCCATCTTCAAACAATCTAGACTGCGGTTTAATCGGCAACACTTGCTGCTTAAATTCACCGTTATCAGCAATAAATAGATGTACCTGATTAAAATCATGGATCAAAATATCGTCTTGTTTATCGCCATTTAAATCCGCGATAAATTCGCCTCGACTTAAATAATCTGGGCGGGATTTAAAGGATAAAGAATTGATATCAGCTAATGAGATTAATTCGGCATTGGCGGTGTCTTTTTGAGGCTGAAAAAGTAGCAGTTCATCTTGCGATAAAAAGTACAATTGTTGGCGTTTACCTGCTTGATACTCAGTAATATCGAACGAGTGCAGGGCTTGGGGCAATTCGAATTTAGTCGCCAGCTTATACTTACCGCTTTCTAACGCATAAACAGCCATCCAGCGCTGGCTCAAATCATCAATCCCAAAGGCGACTAACTCTTTACCTGCTGCAGGTAACAGATCGGCCGACACTATAGGGTGCGTCAAATTAAAAGGCGCATTCAATGTCGTTTCTGTCAGCGTCAATTTAGACGCTGACTTTGCTTCAGCAGGCTGAGCGACAAGGCCCCCTAATACCACTAATCCAATACCCAAGCCTTTTAAAACCGATTCCATGTTTGATTTACTCCATTAGCGATAACAAAAGTACAATGATTCAAGCTATCGGTTTTAGGCTAAGAGTAAAAGCAAATTTAACAGTTTGTAACATATCACCCTCAATAAACGGCATTAATCGATATTTAGCGATCTAAAAGTCCAAAAGTTGGCGCCAAACCAATTGAGTACTAAACCTGTTAATACACCCACACTAAAGGCTAATGCGGTATCTAACAGCGATTGACCAAGCCACAGTGATATCAAATAAAAAACAGACAGATTAGCGACCGCCGCCATGCTCGAGACTAAAACAGACATTATTAATTGCCGACTTTTAGCCGCTTGTTGCCTATCACTAAAAGTCCAACAACGGTTAGCAAACCACGACAACACTACCGCGACGGAAAATGCCCCTACTCTCGCCCATATCAGGGGTAAACCAAACGTTTCAAATAACAGGTAAAATAACACCGCATCAGCAACAAATACGTTAGCACCGACCAACAAGAAGCGCCCTTCTTGTTGGTACTTACGCCAGTACTGACTCAGTAAACCTATCGGCTGGGACGACAAAGCAGTAAGCCTCTATCTTTATTGCTGGCAATCTCATCACAATTTACAAAACGACTATCATCGGCTTTGGAGTGTTGCACAAAGAGATAAAATGGATTTTCATTCTGATTTACATCGGTTAACGAGGTGATTTTTTCAGCCTTGCCTGCAGTATAAAAGCGTGCAGAAAATGGTATTTTGCCCCAGTAATAAGTAGCAAGGTCCACTTGTCGTTGCTGCAGTAACCAACGTTCACTTTTATTCTTTCCTGCGTCGAAATGAATAACACCCACTGCGATGATCAATAACGCAGTAATAGCCAGTGCGATTCGATGCAACATTGGCACTTGTGTATGGCGCCAAGCAAAAGCGATCAATATCGCCAATGCTGGGATCCCAGGCAACACATAAGCCGGTAATATGTTGCCTGCAAAGGTAAATAACACCATAGGCGCTATCATCCAGCAAACAAGGTAACTCGCGAAACCTGCGCCCTGTAACGCTTTATCTTCATCACTTCTCTTTGGCGCTTCAATAATCACTTTATAAAGCGCTTGCGGTAAAAACAAAGACCAAGGCAAGGCCGCGACAATAAAATACAGCCAAATGGTACCGCGAGTTTGATCGTGTGCAGTGCCGTAAAGATCCCCCTGCCAACCACTATCAACAAATCTTGACCAATGCTCACCGACGATGAAATAACTTAAAAATCCCGGCGTGGTATTTTCAGCAATAACATACCAAGGTAGGGCAATCAGTAGCATTAATATGGTTCCTTTAATCAAGGGAACCCGCTGCCATAAAAGGAGCCACGGTCGAATCAATCCATACTGCCACAGTAGCCATAATCCAGTGCCAATGCCGAAAATAACCAAGGCAACAGGGCCTTTCGCCAGTAAGCCAATCGCAAGACCCACAAAGCCAAAGTAGCCCCAGCGAACTTCACCTTGCCAACACAGATAAAACCCCACCATTGCCATCGTCAAACCTAAGGTCAATGCCATGTCGGTCATCACAGCACCCGCGCTAACAATAAACACCACTGTTGAGGCTAAAATAATGAGTATTGGCAACACTGGTAAACGTAGCCTTTTAGCAAAAAGTGCCACCACACCTAAGGTGAGCATGGCAGCAATCCAATGCGGGAAACGCACTGCAAACTCAGAGACACCAAAGCCCAAAATAGACACTGCACTCATCCAAGTATGCAGTGGGGGTTTTCCCCAAAACGGCACATCGTAATCAAATAACGGCGTGATCCAATTACCGGTTTCCACCATCAAACGCGCCATTTCACCATATCGAGCCTCCGTGGTATCCATTAACGGATACCAAGGCAGTAGCAATAATCGAGTCAATACCACCAGCAACAGCACAGCCAAGCTTTTTTGCGCAGAACTCAAAGCTTGCATCAATTAGCCTCCAAGTAACTGATATTGCTTTGTACCGCAACCTCGTCACCTTGCTGCTGACGGCTAGGCTTTAGCTGTGAAACTGACCGCCGATAAGCGACCTCTTCGATGAAATAAAGTGGCCGTTGCTTAACTTCCACAAATACTCGCCCTAGATACTCGCCAATTAACCCTAATGCCAACAGCTGAATACCCGCCAAGCCAAGTTGCACCACCATCATTGAGGGGTAACCGGCAACGGTGTCACCATATACAAGCGTTTTAGTTACCACCCAACCACCATAAGCGAAGGCACTAAAAGCAGTAAACACGCCACACCAGGTAGCAATACGCAACGGTTTAAAACTGAAAGAAGTGATGCCATCCATTGCTAAGCCAAATAGCTTGCTGTAATTCCATTTCGTTTCGCCCACAAAGCGAGGATCACGGTCAAACTCCAAGGTTTTTTGTGAAAAACCAGGCCAACTAAACAAACCTTTCATAAATCGATTACGCTCAGGCAATGCTTTAATACTGTCGACAACCTGACGGCTCATTAAACGAAAGTCACCGACATTTTCCGGCACCGGCGAATCAGAAAGCCAATTCATCAATCGATAAAAGCAAGCCGCAGAAAAACGCTTAAACCAGGTTTCACCTAGGCGCTTTCGTCGTTTCATATTGACGATTTCGTATCCGGCACGCCACTGCGCCAGCATTAATGGGATTTGCTCTGGAGGATCTTGTAAGTCGGCATCAAGCATAATGACCGCCAAGCCTCTGGCATGCTCAATACCCGCCGACATTGCAGCCTCTTTACCAAAATTACGGCTCAATTTGATGCATTGATATTCATTGTCGGCCAAAGGTAATTGGCTGACCTGCAGCCAAGAGTCATCACTACTACCGTCATCAACAAAAACAATTTCAGAGCTTTCATCAAGCTCAGATAATACCGCCGTTAGCCGCGAAATTAATGGCGCTATCATTTGTGATTCATTAAACAGTGGCACAATGACTGACAAACATATTTCAGCGTTGTGAGCACTTGGGTTCGCATGGGAATATGGCATGAAACATCCTACTCGATATATTTTCCCAGTAGCATGCAGCTATTGAGGTGAAGAAAATGTCATTGACATTTTTTCGACAAAAATAGTGCTAAAGTGGGTACAACTAACTGACTGATTAATCGCTTAACGATGACACTAAAACTACTCATTATTGAAGACAACATAGACGTTGCGGGCATTCTTGGAGACTACTTTGAGGCTCAAGGCGCTGAACTTGATTTCGCAGATAATGGCGAGCTAGGCTTGTCACTCGCGCAAGCATTTGACTTTGATGCCATCTTATTAGATTTAATGCTGCCTAAACTCGATGGCCTAAGCCTATGTAAGGCATTGCGGTCGCTTGGTTGTACCACCCCCATTCTGATGTTAACGGCACTGGATAACAAAGCGGATCTACTGAGTGGTTTTGACTGCGGTGCCGATGACTATCTTGGTAAACCTTTCGATCTCGACGTGGTCGATGCCCGTGTCAAAGCACTAATAAAACGTCACCGTGGCCAAGTAGCACAAGGCAGTCTCACATTCGGCGATGTCGAACTTAATATTGCTAAGCACCAAGCTTATCGTCAACAGATGCGGTTAGCACTCACACCAACCACCTATCAAATATTGTTACTGCTGATGAAACATGCGCCAAATGTGGTTAAGCGAGAGATGATAATTGAAGAGATCTGGGGACAATCGCCACCCAGCAATGATATTTTACGCAGCCATATGTACCAACTGCGTAATCAACTCGACAAACCTTTTAAACAGCCCATGCTAGCCACAGTACCAAAAATAGGCTTTAGACTGCAGCTTGGAGAGGAACTTTGCTAAACAAGCTGCTTAATAAGGTCTCTTCAGCCTCAAGCCTACCGCATAAGTTGATGTGGTATTTCAGTGCTATTGCAATAATGATCGGTCTGACAATTTACCTATCGATGCTTGGACTGATGCAATGGATTGAAGATGAAGTTAATCAACACGAACTTGAAACGAGTGCCCCCTACGCCATTAGCTTATTCCAGCAAGGGGCCAAACAACCCTTAGATATCGGTATGCACGTGCAAGCTTTTTACTCTCTAGAATTAATTCCAGAGAAATATGGTGAGTTAGGCGATTTTCCTATCGGATTTAATGGTGAGATCTATAACAATAATCAGGTTGGATTTTTGCATGAGTTAGTCGCGTTGTCGCCTTTAAGCGCAGAGGGAGCACATAGCCGAGAAGAGATTTTTCTCTATAGAGGAGAATTTTTACTCGATGGCCAACTGAAATCTTTGTTTCTGATTATGCCAACCGAAAATGTTGAATTGAGTGACACTGAATGGACCGCTATTAATCTGTTTGTGCTTTGTTTTATCGGCGTACTCTTTGGCTTGTTTGGCTTTGCTATCCATAAGCTGAGCCGCCGCCTAGTTAAGCCCGTAGAGCAGTTAAGTCGGCAATTAAAATCAACAGAGTCCAACAAAACCTTTAGTGTTTCAGACCAATCGGCGGCTGAATTTCGTGAGCTTGCCGATAGCCTGAACCATTATCGACAACAAAATGAGATGATGATGAAGCAGGAGCAAGCCTTTGCTCGTTATGCCAGCCATGAACTGAGAACGCCATTGACCGTGATCAGCGGCGCTGCAAAACTGCAAGAGCAAAACAACGCTCTCGAGTTTCAAGCACGTCAACGAGGTCGTATCCAACGTGCAGCCCTTGATATGCAGCACACTATTGATGCCCTACTAAATTTAGTTAAACAAGAAAGAGCAACCGGAAGCAATCCGCCAAGATCTCTATCTTTAGCCGAAGTGCAACAAATAATTCAACCGCTACAAGGGCTGGCTAATAGTAAAAGTATTAATATCAGCATTAACTTTGAGCAAGCTCCAGTCATAAAACCGGCCCCCGCAGTACTGCGCATGCTACTGACTAATGTCATCAGCAATGCCATTAATGCAAGTAACTCTGGAGAGATCACAATATCAATCAATCGTCATGAGATAGTCATCACCGACAAAGGTCGCGGGCTTACCGAATCAGAACAAGAAAATGAACATGGTCACGGACTTGGCTTGTTGATTGTCGATAGCCTGTGTCAACGCTACCACTGGCAGTTCAACTTATCCAATATGCAACCCACAGGCTGCAGCGCACAATTAACCTTTCCACAATTAACATTGTAATGC
This sequence comes from Shewanella sp. GutDb-MelDb, assembly GCF_002836075.1. Lineage (NCBI taxonomy): Bacteria > Pseudomonadati > Pseudomonadota > Gammaproteobacteria > Alteromonadales > Shewanellaceae > Shewanella > Shewanella sp. GutDb-MelDb. The sequence continues at coordinate 28,331 of NZ_PJBM01000241.1, forward strand.
TCAGTGTTAAGCTAAACTATAGCGCTAACTCACTGCCATTAGCGCTATAGTTTAAATCGGTATTGAAACTTATCCTTGACGGGTGAAACGGTAAGACTGTATTTGTACCTCTTGCCCATCCACCACTGCGTAGCTGTCGACTAAAAATACATCTTTACCCGCAAATCTCAGTTCAATACGCATCTGACTACGTTCATTACCTGAGTAAGTTTGCCCATTCACACCAACAGGATAGTAGTTATAACGTTGCAACTGTGGTTGATACTCACCCGAAAAATTCAGCTTCTTATTACCGTTAAAGTCAGTTTGTAGTTGATAACCCAGCTCAGGCGAGTAAGACAGTTCAACTTGCCCGGTTAAATCTTGCTTAACGCCAGATACCGCCAGATTTTCAACTGACAAGGTAGCCGCGGTTGTTTTACTTAACCCCCCTTGTGCAACCCCCGTGGCTTCAACTCTTTTTCCTTGGCTATCTAAGGCCCAGATATTAACTTGCCATTGGCCGCTAAAAGTATCTAAACGGTCCCAATTTTGTGGTGTTGCCGGGGCCTGACTAGCCACTCCAACTTGAGTTCCAGGCAAACCGTTAATGTTAATGCTCTTAGTTGCATTTTCATTACGGTAATCTTCTCTATCATTGGCATAATCAGCGCCCGCTCCCGCCACACCACCCGCTGCAGCGCCGATAGCGGCACCTTTTAAGGCCATGCCTGCATCACCCGCTACTGCGCCCATCGCCAAGCCTAGAATGGCACCACCTGCGGCACCGGTTTTCATACCGCGATTACTATCGCGACCATCTTCCCCCATACCATCACCGCTTGCACAAGCGGTTAGTGCCATTAGACACAAGGTCGTCAGCGCCACTTTAGCAAACTTATTTACCGTTCGAGTATTGCTAGGGTCTGCATTTAAAGAAGCTAAATCGGTAGATATGATATTGCTAGGCATAGTGTATTTCCTCAAATGAACATGTATGTTGCAATTAACCCTAATCAGTAATAACTGCTAACTTAAGGTTACGCGGTAATGCATTGGTCACTATTAAACCAACAATGCAGTTGCAGTATTAGGGCATGGCGACGAAAAAATAATAATCCGATGCCTAGGTGGATATCGCTGCTACGATTTAATTAAGAATATGGGGAAACGTTATGAAGTCAGATAATTTTGCCGGGATTGCTGATTACATCTCTCAGCGACGTGCTCAAGCACAGTTATCTCAAGAAGCGTTAGCATCAGCACTGATTAGCAACAATGACCTGTTTGCAGACGTCGACTCACTAGCCATTAGTCGCTGGGAACGTGGCAAAGTCAGCCCGAACCTGCGCAGGCAAGTCGCGCTAATGGAGTATTTTGGTGATAAACCACACACGCTTTTATGCGATCCCAGCTTTGAATTAAAACAACTGCCGTCACTTGATGCATTCAATAAAATGATGGAGCAACAGTTAAACTACAACCATGTTATGGGGGCTCACCCCTATATATCTGCAGACAATGTTAGCTTCGACAAACTCTGCAAACAGGCTGATGAAGCACCGCAAATGTATAGCTGGATAGCCAATTATCACACCAACCTTAGCCGTGGACGGGAAAAATGGAGTCAGTCCTTTATCAAGTCATTAGCGGCGGTAGATTCAACGGAAGTGTCGTTTTACCAAGTCAACGGCTTGCTCGCCGGCCATATATTTATGGTTAAAGTTACCGAAGAAACATTTGAGCAATTACTGCACGGCAAGCTTAATGACAATGAGCTAACTCCGGCACATTTAATTGCTGCAGAGCAACCTGGTTGCCTATACATGTTAAGCACCTATTTAGGCGGGGCGCATGTGTCCGAGGACTTCGTCGCGCAACTGCTCTTTACCTTAGTCGAGAACCCAGTAAACACTTCGTTTGGCTACAAAGCGCGGTCTGATATAGGCATCAAACTAATGGATTTTCTCGGCGGTGTTGTCGTTAATACAGGTGAGATATTAAGCGAACGTTTGCAAGGTGCTAAATACCAAGGCAAACGCCGCAGCTATGTCTCATTTGAACTTCAACGTCAGGTATTAATCGCCAGCCCTTTGTTTATCAACCTTATTCGAAACAGCAAATAATGATTATGTTCCTGAAACCTCATTTTTCATTTTTTTAGTTCATCTTTTTAGTTTACCAAGTTGATTTTAGGTAGAAACCAACTTAAATAGTATGAGGACTGCATGAAATTGCCTTACTGTTAGCAAGTGAGGCTTTAAAAAGGAAGATAGATATGGTTACTCTCGACACTCAGAATATCGACATCCACCAAGACATAAGCCAAAGCTGGCAAGAGATGGTTAACTTAATATCTGAAATATCTCAAATTCCTGCAACTCTCATCATGCGAACCTACCCTAAAGAGATTGAAGTTTTTATTAGCAGCAATACTCCCCACAACCCATACAGAGCTAAAGAACGCGAACGCTTGGGCATGGGGTTATATTGTGAATCAGTGATCACCGGAAAGAAACTGCTCACGGTTAACGATGCCACCCAAGACCCTCATTGGTCGAATAATCCCGATATAAAACTGGGGATGATAGCCTATCTAGGATTACCACTGAGTTGGCCCAATGGTGATGTCTTTGGCACCATCTGTATGCTTGACTCGCAACCGATGCTGTTCGATAACCCCACCAAACAATTGCTGACTCGATTTAAATTAGTCGTTGAAACTGACCTCAAACGTGTCTATCAACAGGCACAATTAGTTCAAGATAATCAACGGCTAATCCAACAATTACATAAAAAATCGTTTGAATTTGATCAACTGCAAAAACAAGCGCGACTGGATGCATTTGAACGAACCTACAAGGATCTGAAAACCGATAAAGTAGACAGCTTAAGTAACGATGCCGTCGCAACTCTCAATCAGCAACACTCGCTTTAATCCCTATCAGCCCCTTGCGATGCGAGATTGCGGTTTATCTCTGCCACAATTTTGTGGCTAAATATCACCGTCAAATGCAGTACTATCCAAAATGACTTATTCTCAGCCGCTGGCCATATGGAGCTCGAATTAGGCACAATAGTAAAATCGATAGGGGTTCTGTAAGAGTAAAGTTCAACATTTTCAAGGATATGTTCTGTTGCGCGCAGCTCATTTAACAGCTCGCTTTTAGGGCGTAATTGTTTAACGCCCTTTGATGGGTATGGCAAATAGGCCCAGATACTGCCCGCATGAGGCACCGATAAGCTAAAAAACTGCCTTACCCTTGCAGCTCCCCCCAAAAGCTGTAAATAATAACGTGCCACGATGCCGCCCATACTAAAACCGATGACAACAATCTCTTCCGCAAGGCCAAACTCTTGCTCAATCTGCCGCTTTAAGTTGGCTGCAGCGTGCTCAATACCCAAACGTCCATCAAACGGAGCAATCGTGGGTGAAAAGCACTCATGGCCTGCAAGCGTAAATTGTTGCTGCATCCAGCGCATCACATACCCGGTATTAAAAATGCCATGTACTAACACAATTTTCATCAACACCTCTGTTGGTCAGGTCTCACGCCTCAAGCGTAGCAATCCATATTAACAAATACCACTCACACTTAATAAAGCCACTAAAACACTACTCGGCTTTCGGTAACGATATTTATTGCGCTAACTTTGCTATTATTAGCGGCGTCCCATCTGCCTTTATTTCAAATGAGCCCTGTATTTATGTCGATAAGTCCATCGAACCCTACTCCCCAGTCAGTATCACAAGCTTTGAGTGTTGCCATTAGCAAACGAACTCAATTTTTAGCGAATGCAAAGCAAAACGAAACCGATTGCTATCGAATATTTCACGGTACGGTAGAGGGCATCAATGGCCTCAATATTGATCGCTATGGCAATGCATGGCTGATCCAAAGTTTTCACCAAGCATTGACTGAAGATGAGCTTAGCCAAATAACAGTTCAGCTGATCCAAGAGTCAATGTTACCGGTCATTTATAATGACCGCTCCAACAAGAATTCCCGCGTACTGAATAGCTTAAGTGATGACAATGAAGTTTTCGCGACAAGTGAACAGCAAATGCAGGAAAATGGTATGTTGTTCAGCAGTAAATTGCGCCATGAAGGCCAAGATCCACTGCTGTTTTTGGACATGCGCATTGGCCGTGAATATGTAAAATCACACAGTCAGGATCGTACGGTACTCAATCTATTTTCTTATACTTGCGGTATTGGCACCGCTGCCGCCGTTGGCGGCGCAACACGGGTTGTTAATATCGATTTTTCCTCATTCGCATTGGCTGCGGGCAAAAGAAATGCGCAACTCAACCACGTTGAAAATGTCTGTGAGTTTATTCAAAGTGATGCATTTCCTGCCTTAAGACAGCTGGCAGGTTTGAAAGTCAGCGGACGCAGGAATCAAAAACTACCCGCCTATCCCAAACTGGCAGCCACCCAATTTGATTTGGTCTTTTTAGACCCACCAAGATACGCCAAAAGCGCCTTTGGCATTGTCGATCTCATTAATGATTACCAGAGCTTGTTTAAGCCGGCAATGCTAACCACTAAGCCCGGTGGCACCATAGTGTGCTGTAACAATGTCGCTAAAGTTGACCGCCAAGCTTGGTTTGACAGTTTAGTGCGCTGCGTTGAAAAACAAGGGCGTCAGGTGACCCACCATGCATGGCTCGATTGC
>NZ_PJBM01000242.1:0-32950 GCF_002836075.1 Shewanella sp. GutDb-MelDb
TTACTGAACCTAAAAAGAAAACCTTTAAAACATATTGGGTTCAAGTCGAAGGCGCCCCCACCGAAGTCGATCTCGATAAACTCCGCCAAGGGGTCGAACTTAAAGACGGTCTAACCTTACCAGCAAAAATTAATATCATGGAAAACCCAACAATATGGCCGCGCACGCCCGCGATACGCGAGCGTGCCAACATTCCAACGACGTGGTTAACCATTGAAATTTGTGAGGGCAGAAATCGTCAGGTGAGAAGAATGACCGCTAATATCGGTTTTCCTACCTTAAGATTAATCCGCTATAAAATAGGCCAATGGAGTCTAGATGATCTACCCAATGGCCAATACCGCCAATTGGATATGAGGTCTAAAAGTGTCTGAACGGTATAAACCAAACACCACGGTAGCCTGCGTCATTGTCTCTAACGATCGTTACTTATTGGTTGAAGAGCTGATTGATGGTGAAATTAGATATAATCAGCCAGCTGGCCACCTTGAGGCAAATGAATCGATTGTCGCTGCGTGTATTCGCGAAGTTCAAGAGGAAACAGGGCTCGATATCGAACCCGAGGGACTCGTGGCAATATATCAATATACCGCAACTGAGCAACTTGCATTTGTGCGTTATACCTTTTATTTAACGCTTAAAAAATGCTTGATTTCTACGCCTTTAGATCCTGCCATACAGACCACTAAATGGCTTACATTTACTGAAATAGTCGCGCTTAAATCTAAGCTACGAAGCCCGCTAGTGCTTAAATGCATTGAAGATTATCAAAACAATAAGCGCTATCCTCTCGAAATACTAAATGATCAATTGCTTTGATAGCTCAGTCTCCCAATGCATGGTAGAATATGCCCCCGCAGAAAGCGGCTGATGTTAGGCTCCCTTGTAATTAGATTTTTTACCCATATATTTAGCTAATATATGGCTGCGACACTCGTTAAACACAAAGGTTTTTAGGATTTATGACATCAATCGAACCCACTCATCTAGGTAAAAAAGTCATCGTCGGCATGTCCGGTGGTGTTGACTCCTCTGTTTCTGCTTACTTACTAATGAAGCAAGGCTATCAAGTCGAAGGCCTGTTCATGAAGAACTGGGAAGAAGATGACACGGATGAATATTGTGCGGCGGCTGATGATCTAAAAGATGCACAGGCTGTCTGTGACAAGCTAGGTATTAAATTACATACCGTCAACTTTGCCTCAGAATACTGGGACAACGTGTTTGAGTATTTCCTTGCAGAATACAAAGCGGGTCGTACGCCTAATCCAGATATCATGTGTAATAAAGAGATTAAGTTTAAAGCTTTTCTTGAGTTTGCAGATGAAATACTCGATGCAGACTACATTGCAATGGGCCACTACGTGCGCCGCCGTGACATTGATGGTATCCCCCAAATGCTGCGCGGTGTTGATGGCAATAAAGATCAAAGTTACTTCTTATATACTCTCAGCCACGAGCAAGTTGCACGTTCACTATTCCCTGTGGGTGAGTTAGACAAAAGCGAAGTCCGTGAGATAGCCAAAGAGATGGGACTCATCACCCACGATAAAAAAGACAGCACCGGCATCTGCTTTATTGGTGAACGCAAGTTTACTGATTTTTTAGCCACTTTTTTACCGGCGCAACCTGGTGATATTGAAACCAGCGAAGGCGAAGTCATTGGTACGCACCAAGGTTTGATGTATCACACCTTAGGCCAACGCAAAGGCCTAGGCATTGGTGGCCTTAAAAACAGTAATGATGACCCTTGGTATGTTGTTGAAAAAGATCTAGTGCGTAATGTATTAGTTGTCGGCCAAGGTGGTCACCATCCCCGCTTGATGTCTAATGGCTTAATCGCTAATCAACTGCACTGGGTTGATAGAAAAGGGCCAGAAAATGGCGCCAAAATCACTCTAAAAACCCGTTATCGCCAACAGGATGTACCCTGTACTGTGACTTATGACAGTGCAGATCAAATTCGCGTTATCTTTAATGAGCCAGTCGCCGCAGTTACACCAGGCCAATCAGCTGTGTTTTATGATGGTGAAATCTGCCTTGGCGGCGGAATAATCGACGTACTAATAAGAGATTAATCCATGAGCGACCAGCTGTTTGAACGCACCATGGCTTTTGCTGGCATATTGCAAGCCGTAGCCCAAGTACAATACATCGCAAGAAATGGCGACTCCGATAAAGAAGCGCTAGCGGCAAGTTTAAATTCAGTGTTAGTGACTAACCCTGAATCGACAGCCGATGTTTACGCTGACCAAGAAGCGTTAAAGAAAGGCTATGAAATGATTGTTGCCCAGCTGGGTGACAGTAAGCAAAAAGATGTTGAAGTTACCCGCTACCTGGTGGGTATTCTGGCACTGGAGCGCAAACTAACGCGCTCAGCCAATGCCATGGGAATGTTGTCTGAGCGGATAAGTCAAATACACCGCCAACTTGGACACTTCGACATTACCGATGAGCAAGTTATTGCTAATTTCGCCGGCATTTACAGTGATATAGTTAGCGAACTCGGCCCAAAACTGCAGATTTCGGGTAATCCTGAGTTTCTCAAACGCACCCAAACTCAGCAAAAAATTCGCGCCCTGCTACTGTCTGCCATGCGCAGCGCAGTGTTATGGCGACAATTAGGAGGCAAGCGTAGGCATCTTGTCTTCGCAAGAAAAACAATAGTCGATACAGCTATGAAAAGCCTCACCCTATAATTTAAGACAAGTTCATCAAGGAGCTTCTAATGGAACTTTCCGCACTAACGGCTATCTCTCCGGTAGACGGTCGTTATGGTAGTAAAACCACCTCATTAAGAGGGATTTTCAGCGAGTTCGGCCTGACCAAATATCGCGTTCAAGTCGAAATTAACTGGCTAAAGCTGCTATCTAGCAGCCCAGAGATTGAAGAAGTTCCCCCTTTTAGTGAAGCAGCACTTGCTTTACTTGATCAGATTAAAGATAACTTTAGCGAAGCAGATGCCCAGCGCGTAAAAGATATTGAAGCCACCACTAACCACGATGTTAAAGCCGTTGAATACTTCATTAAAGAACGTATCGCGGATAATGCTGAACTTGTCGCTATTGACGAGTTTGTTCATTTTGCTTGTACGTCTGAAGATATCAATAACCTTTCTCATGCATTAATGCTAACGGAAGCGCGTGATCAGGTGGTTATGCCCGATTGCCAGAAAATTATTGATGCGATTAAAGCATTAGCAAGAGAGCATAAGACGGTACCGCTGATGTCGCGTACACACGGTCAACCAGCTTCGCCTTCTACCTTAGGTAAAGAGATGGCTAACGTTGTTGTGCGTCTTGAACGTCAGCTTAAACAAGTTGCAAACGTTGAAATCATGGGCAAACTCAATGGTGCTGTAGGTAACTACAATGCTCACATATCTGCTTACCCAGAAGTTGATTGGCATGCCCTTTCACAACGTTTCGTGACAAGTCTTGGCATCAACTGGAACCCGTACACGACTCAAATTGAGCCACACGATTACATTGCTGAGCTATTTGACGCGTTAGCACGATTCAACACCATTCTTATCGATTTCGATCGTGATATTTGGGGCTATATCGCCTTAGGTCACTTTAAGCAGCGTACCATTGCCGGTGAAATTGGTTCTTCAACCATGCCGCATAAAGTTAACCCAATTGATTTCGAGAACTCTGAAGGTAACTTAGGGATTGCAAATGCGTTAATGCAACACTTAGCGGCTAAGCTCCCGATATCTCGCTGGCAACGTGACTTAACTGACTCTACTGTTTTACGTAACTTAGGGGTGGGTATCGCTCACTCGCTTATCGCTTATCAATCGACATTGAAAGGGATCAGCAAGCTACAAGTTAACGAAGAGCAACTTCGCAAAGAACTTGATGGCAACTGGGAAGTACTTGCAGAACCAGTACAAACAGTGATGCGTCGTTATGGCATCGAAAAGCCATATGAAAAGCTAAAAGAACTCACTCGTGGTAAGCGCATTGACGGTCAGCAACTTGCTGTCTTTATCGATGGACTTGAGCTACCTGATGAAGTGAAAATTGAACTTAAGAAGATGACACCCGCCAATTATATTGGCCGTGCTGAAACTTTTGTTGATGAGCTTAAGTAAACGAACAACACCCTTGGTAGCTTAACTGACTACTAATGGTTCAAATAAGGCGGTAAGCTTAGGCTTATCGCCTTTATTTTTATCCTTTTTATGAGTGCTGCCAAAACATGTACAGTCTTAACTTAGACACCAATGCTTTTCTTACCGACTATTGGCAAAAAAAGCCGTTACTTATCAAAAATGCCTTTCCTAACTTTGAAGAGATCATCAGCCCAGATGAACTTGCAGGCTTAGCCTGTGAGGAAGAAGTCTCTTCTCGCGTTGTAGTGACAAAAGACAACGATTGGCAGATCTGCCAAGGACCTTTTGAAGATTATGATAAGTTTGGCAGCAGCCATTGGCAATTGCTGGTACAAGCGTTAAATCATTGGCATCCTGATTCTGCTCACTTTATTGATGCCTTCCGCTTTATTCCAGACTGGCGCTTCGATGATTTAATGGCCTCTTTTGCAACGCCTGGCGGCGGCGTGGGTGCGCACATTGATAACTACGATGTGTTTATTATCCAAGGTGAAGGTGAGCGTCACTGGACTGTGGGTGAAAAAGGCCAGTATGCGCCGAAAAATAATGATCCAACCACGCCATTAATTGAAGGGTTCACTCCCATCATTGATGTGGTTCTGGAAAAAGGCGACATGCTTTACATTCCCCCAGGTTATCCGCACCAAGGCCAAACCTTAACCACGGCGATGAGCTACTCAATAGGCTATAGAGCCCCAAGCCAACAAGAGCTATTCAGTTCATTAGCTGACGCACTCATTGATACCAATACCGGCCTAAAGCGCTTTACATCAACATCTGAACCGACCATTGCTAGCCAAGTGAGCATCAGCCACCAGCAAGATATGATGGCACTGATAAGCGAACTGGCCAGTTCACCAGAAAGTTATCAAATGATGTTGGGTAACATGCTGAGTCAGAACCGATTTGAATTGGATTTATGTGAGCCTGAGGACCCTTACACAGCCGAGATGCTGATGGACGATATTGATCAAGGCGCGCAGTTATACCGTATTGGTGGCTTAAAATTGTTGCAGCTAGAAAATGACACGATATCTCGAGTATTTATTAACGGTGAAGCCTTTGTGCATTCAACAGACATCACAGCCGAGGTCACGGTTTTAGCTAATAGCTTCAGTTTTGATACTGAGAAAACTCAACAGCTGATACAAAACAGCGCAACTCAAGATTTGATTTTGATACTGCTTAATCGTGGCTACTTTTACTTAGGCTAATTACAAAAAACAAATATTCTTATTTAAACAGGCCGCTTCAACGCGGTCTTTTTTGTCCGGCAACTCCAAGATTAAACAACACGATTTGAAGACACAATAATGCCGTTATCGATAATGGTCATGATTGAGTAGTGAACTGCAGTCTTGGATATACAAAAGTGGGCTATGTGCTAAAAATATTGAATTAGAAAAGTCGCACAAAATAAAACGCCTGAATAATATAATTTATTTAGGCGCTTACATCACTAACTTAATGGAAATAGATTAAGCAGCAGGACCCCAGATCTTATCATCGGCCTGCATTTTATACAGTCCTTCAGCTCGTGAGATAAGTAAGTTTGCAAACTTAGCTTGCGCAGGATCGTTGACCAAACTTGAGCGCTGAATATTCTCTGCTTTCATTTGCCACATCATAGAAAAATGACGAACCGCATCTCTAGCAGTAGCAGCAACGTTGACATCAACGTAGTCTGAAGGCAGGTCACCGGACATCACCCAAAATGTCTGCTTAGAGGGTTTTTTAGAGTCCATTTTCCAAATAGCAACAAATGGCGCTAAATAGCGGCTTTCATCAGCATGGACCTTATTTGGCAAAACCCCTTTTTCAGCGAGAAACTTGTTTGCTTTTTGAAATTGAGTTCTGATCCACTCTTGTCTTAATGCTTCTTGGTCTTGAGCTTGATCGACTTCTTGTTCAGCCATCTCTTCCTTCCTTTCTTATTTTTCTTTTGAGTCCCTAAAAACAGCAGTTCTCTAATAATTTACACACTTAACTAGCATCAATAACACTCATAGCCTTACGTTAACGTAAGGTGGAAAGCAGGATTGCCACACAGATCACAAATAATCCTAATCTTTACTTTGTTGAGAGTATCGCTAAATGCTATCGTTCTGCAATAAATATAACAAACAGATCGCACTGTAATCTAGCAGTAGCGGCATTATTGATGCTCATAGCGGAGATCAACAAGTGGCAGTATTCAATCACATCTCTTTTGACGACCATGAACAAGTAGTTTTTTGTCAGGATAAAGAAAGCGGCCTCAAAGCCATTATTGCAATTCATAACACAAACTTAGGCCCTGCTGTTGGTGGCTGTAGAATGTGGAACTATGAATCTGACGATGAAGCGATAACTGACGTACTGCGTCTTTCTCGTGGAATGACCTATAAAAATGCATTAGCAGGCCTCACCATGGGCGGTGGTAAGTCAGTTATTATTGCCGATCCAAAAATCAAAGATCGTGAAGCCCTCTTTAGAGCTTTCGGCCGTTGTATCGATACCCTAGGTGGAAAGTACTATTCTGCTGAAGATGTTGGTGTATCAACAACCGATATTATGATTGCACATCAAGAAACCCCTTATATGGCGGGTTTAGAAGGTAAGAGTGGCGATCCTTCGCCATATACCGCACTTGGTACTTTCTTGGGCATTAAAGCTGCTGTAAAGCATCAGCGTGGCATAGACAGCCTTAAGGGACTTAAGATATCTGTTCAAGGCGTCGGACATGTTGGTTACTACCTGTGTCGCCACCTTCACGAAGCAGGCGCAGAGCTCATCGTTACCGATATCAATCAAGAGTCGTTAGACAAAGTGGCTACTGAATTTGGTGCCACCGTTGTAGCACCTCAAGATATCTATCATCAAGATGTGGATGTCTATGCCCCTTGTGCACTCGGTGCAACAATCAACGACATCACTATTCCGATGTTAAAGGCGACTATTGTTGCTGGTTGTGCCAATAACCAGCTAGCTGAAGTTCGTCATGGTGAGTTGTTAAAGGAACAAAATATCCTTTATGCTCCGGATTACGTTATTAATGCAGGCGGTATTATCAATGTCTCTTTTGAAAAAGACTATGATGCAACCGCAGCAACAGCCAAAGTAGAAGAGATCTACAACACGCTACTGACTATTTTCAAACAGTCAGACGAGCAAAACCGTACCACCGGTGATGTTGCTGATGAAATGGCGCGCAAAATCATTAATGCCGCTAAGTAAAACCTAGCACCTTGAAAAAAACCAAGCATTTGCTTGGTTTTTTTTTGACTATTATCTGCATAGTTCCATATACATAGCGATTGTTCATAAAATTTTCATTTTATCAAACTGGCAAAGGTCATATTCCTCTGCTTGAATTAAAGGCCCTAGGGAAATTGAGGGTCGTAAAATGGTGTGTTTTAAGTATGATCTCAACCAAGAAAACATTGAACTACAAGCCAGTAATTGGTGCGGTTTAGAACAAGCATATGTGAATGGAAAACGCGTATCGAGAAAACTAAACTTTGGCTATCAGAGCGAGCATAATGTGATGCTTAAAGATGGTAAACCTGCGAAGTTACATCTCTGTCTCGACCCAATGACTGAGCAAATTATCTGTCGTATTTATAAACAGAACAACCTAGTGGCGAGCCTAAAACAGGGCAAAAAAGAGCTGTATAGAAGCCGCTTAATGATCCAACAAGGCATCCTTGCTGTTGGCTTACTCGCAGTATTAGTGCTTACAATGAGTTAGTTTTTATATCAACATAATTGAATATCGTTCGATGTGACGCAAACTAACTGACTTGCTTGATAATTACCACTTCCTGCTGTCACGGTTGTAATCGATAACTTTTGACTATCCGTGCCATTCTCAATCAGTATCGCTTTAACGATTGTTCCGTCGCGAACAAAATTAACCGCAGCAATAAAGTCACCCACATACAGATCTCTATACAATTTAACACTGATACTGCCAATAGAACGAGGTTCTAGGCGCCCTTCTTCAACCACCAAAGTAGAACCATTAGCCAGAGTAATCGATTGAATAAACCCTTCAGTAGGGCGAGTTTGTTCAATCGTCTCTATCGTCGGTTGCTTCTTTTTTGATTTATTGATATTGACCGAGCAAGACGTTAAACCGGCAATAACGGCAATAATTAGCAGCGTTCGATTCATAAAAACTCCATTTTAAACGTGTACCCTTTAGAAAGTATGGTGGTGATTATTAATCATTGATTGTCGCATCAGGATATCAACAATATTTAGCCGTAACATTAATCGGTAAAACGATTGATTTTATTGATCAGAGCTAAAAATATAGTACGTTCATCAAGGCTTAGGTTATCAAGAAAGGTTTCATTCACTCGCTCAGCTTCACGAATCAGATCTTGCTCTAAAGCTTTACCGTTATTAGTCAAATAGATATTGAAGGCTCGGCGATTGTCGACATCTTGCTGGCGGGTGATTAACTGCTGTAGTTGCAGCTGATCGAGTAATCTGGTCATGGTGTAATTAGCCACATCACAACGTTTGGAAAGCTCAGTTTGTGTCACGCCCTCTTCCTGCCAAAGTGAAAACAGCACTGGCCAGAGTTTTATGTCCAGATCATAGCGTTTAAGCTTTTGATCTAATGCATTTTGTAGGTCTACATTTAGATGAGAGACCAAGTAACCTAAGCTTTCAAATCGATTCAATCAGCACCTCCACTGCTATATAGCGCTTCATTCAATCTTATCACTTACGCTAAAAGAAACTAGCCTTCGGGTTAGCTAATTATCAAAATTCAATCAAACAGCTTATAAATCATTAGCTTGAAATAGCACATTTAGCTTAAGGGGCTGTCAGGCTATAAACTCATTAATAAAACGATAAAAACAGGCTCGATTAAGTCGTGCAATAACTCCCCTTTCTACCCTTGTTATTATTTTATCGTCACTCACAATAAACCCTTCAAACGCTGAAATGTGGTGACGGGTATTAATACTCGATACCAGCTCATATCCGCCCTTGCCATCAGCATCATAATCAACAATGATTAATGCTTGATTGACCACCTCGACTTTTAGCTTTTCCACTGGCGTGATGAGAAAGTACTCATCATCAATTCTATTTAAAATACTGGCAAAAAGCTTACTAAACTTAAGCGGTAGCAGCCCTCCCTGATAGAACCAGTCACCGTTATCAGTGATCTCGAAAATCGCTGTATCAGTGCACAAAGGGACACTTGGTGTCAAAGATGCTATTGCATCGGTCACGTTTGATTCCTTTGATGTCATAGCCACCCCTACTTCTGTTCACTTTATTCAGTCTACTCTATACCCAAGCCACTTGGGTATAGAGATACCGACTTCGCCTAATATAAAAAAACTAGCCATTAGCTAGTTTTTTTAAGATGGGTACCGTTACAGTAACGTTAGCAATGCTTCTATCGGATGCTTTGGTTTATAACCGCTAAAACGTTTCACCTGACTTCGACAAGAGTAACCTGAAACCAATACTTGAGACTGCGGCAGCTTCGATAACGTTTGCTCCCAAGACATACCGTACAGCGCTTTAGAGCGCTCAAGATTTTCAGCTTCATGGCCATATGTTCCTGCCATACCACAGCACCCTAGATTCACCGTATTAAGCTTGGCACCAAAATGCTCGAAAATCCCTTTCCACTCATTTGCGGTATTGGGCTTGGTGGTTGATTCTGTGCAGTGACTAAACCAAGTGAATTCAGGTTTACTGCGCTCTGAACCATCACTGGCAGGCTCACTTTCCTGCTGCTTAGGTTCAGCTTTGAGGACATCCAATAACCATTCATTCGCAAGTTGGACATGGAAGTCCCCTCTGGCGCCACCGAGTACTTCTGCATATTCGTCTCGATAACAAAGTACTAACGCAGGATCGATGCCCACCATCGGCATATTAAGCTGAGCCACCTCATTTAAGAAATCAGCAGTCGACTTAGCCGTCCGAGCAAACTTATCTAAGAAGCCCTTAATATGAATAGGCTTACCATTAGGTTTAAACGGCAGTAATACGGGCTTGAGGCCTAATTTATGAATTAGCTGGATGAAATGCAGCACAGTTCCCGCTTCATAAAAACTATTAAAAGGGTCTTGTACTACTAATACGTATTCACTGCGCTGCGAGACTGGAATTTGTTGCAGAGCAGCTAAATCATAGCCTCTGCTAGCGTGTCCTTCTAAACGTTGCTTTAACGTCGGAACTGATAAGGCTGGTGCATCAACATAACCGAGAGACTTCTTTATGACCCATTTGCTTAAGCTATTTTGCGATACCGCATTCACCAGTCTTGGCGCGTTAGCCATTAAGGGCAGCGAGTCTTCAATGCCTGCGACTAAGTAATCTTTTGCGGGACGCAGATAACGCTTGTAGTAAATATCAAAAAACTGCGCTCTAAATTTGGGTACGTCCACTTTAACGGGGCACTGACTTGAGCAAGCTTTACACGCCAAACAGCCTTTAAGAGACTCCATCACCTCATGTGAATAGTCATACTCTTTATCACTTTTTAATGAATTCTGCGCTCGTTGCAGCCAACCTAACGGCTTAGAGCGAGTCAGCTCGTTGACATCTATGCCTTCAGCTTCAAGCAGTCGCAGCCATTCACGCATGAGTCCTGCACGGCCTTTGGGTGACTGAACTCGGTCACCTGTGACTTTGAACGATGGACACATTGGCGAATAGGCGCTGTAGTTAAAGCACAAGCCATTACCATTGCAGTTCATCACATCAGGAAAAGCGTTTCGGGTTTGGATCGGGATTTGTCTATCAAAGCTGCCGCGCTTAACGCTGTCGACATTGTAAATCATCGGTCCACTGTTTTTCGGCGCAACTAACTTGCCTGGATTGAGCTTATTGTGCGGATCAAACAGACCTTTAACCTCTTCGAGCAAACCATACAAATGCTCACCGAAAACCGCTGGTCCGTATTCACCGCGAACACCTTTACCATGCTCTCCCCACATCAAACCGCCATATTTCAACGTGAGTTCTGCCACTTGATCAGAGATTGTTCTTAGCAGTTTTTCATCTTCTACATCGCACATATCGAGCGCTGGACGCACATGCAACACACCAGCATCGACATGACCAAACATGCCATACTGCAGTTGATGGCTATCGAGCAGCGCTCTAAATTCAATAATATAATCAGCCAGCTTTTCTGGCGGTACAGCGGTGTCTTCTGCAAATGCGAGCGGCTTGCGAGTTCCCTTTGCCGCGCCCAATAAACCGACCGCTTTCTTACGCATCGCATAAATAGTATCGATACTGCTTCTGTCAGCAATGACTTGATAACCCAAAAGCCCAGCTTCGCTATTGGCCATTTGCGAGGTTAACATGGCTTCAAGTTTAGCCAATCTTGCTTCAACATCGGCTTGTTCGCCAGCGAACTCAACCATGTTTAGGCCGTCAATCTCTTTACCTGGAACGTCGGTAATTAAGGAAGACACCGAGTGCCAAATAATATCCTGTTTCGCCAGGTTGAGCACTTTGGAATCGACCGTTTCAACCACGGTGGCATTGGCTTTGACTAAATCGGGCGCATGACGCAACGCAGATACAAATGAATCATACTTGATGTTAACCATCATGCGGCACGTCGGTAACGGGGTAATATTCAACTTGGCTTCGGTGATCACTGCCAATGTGCCTTCTGAACCGGTCAAAATACGTGACAGGTCGAAGTTCTCTAAGGTGTCATCCCAAACATTTTTAAGATCATAACCGGTCAAAAAACGGTTTAACTTAGGAAAACGCTGCTCAATCTGTTCTCGATTACCTTTACACATTTGTGCAATCGTGGTGATTAGCTGCTGCCCTAATACGTTATCGGTTATCGATGTAACATCGTTTAATTGGCTCTCGCTTACCGGCTGAGTCTGAAGCTCGCTACCATCAAATAAAATGCTCGTTAGCCCGAGTACGTGATCTGAGGTTTTACCATAAACGAGTGAACCGGCGCCCGAGGCGTCGGTATTGACCATTCCGCCTAATGTCGCACGATTGGACGTCGATAAGTCAGGACTAAAAAAGAAACCATGGGGCCGCAATGCATCATTGAGCGCATCTTTAACCACACCCGCCTGCACTTTTACCCAGCCTTCAGCCGCATTAACCTCTAGCACGTGATTCATATAGCGTGACATATCAACAATAATGCCATGGGTTAATGATTGACCATTGGTGCCTGTGCCACCGCCTCTCGCGCTAAAGACAACCTTGGAGAACTCATCTTGATAAGCAAGCTGCAGTGCTAGCTGGACATCCTCAGCCGTTTTAGGATATATCACCGCTTGAGGTAAAAATTGATATACCGAATTATCGGTCGCTTGGGCTAGACGCGCACTATAGCGAGTATCTATATCACCAGAAAATGTTCCCTCTTCTAATCTCGTTAAAAAAGAAAGGTATATTGGTTCAAGCGTTTGTTGATGAGATAATTTCGGTAACATAGCAGCTTCTGTTAATTATTATTCTTAGGTTTATCTCAGCATTATATACCCAAGCTACTTGAAAATGCAGGCTTCAGTGGGAATTTATACGCTTTAGGCGATTTCAGTAATATGCTCCTGCATGACTGACATCCCCCCCTCTCTGGAGATTGCATTGATTAGGGGGTCGGGATCCCTTTGCAACATCAACATTACAGACTAAAGTGCATTCTAGATGACAACAATCCCCATAGAGTAAGGCTTTGCACATGTTATCTGCAGGAGTGTAGATCAGAGCTGAAAGCTAGATGCAGTAGCCTTTCGTTCTTTTTGACAGAGAGTATTAGAAGGAAGCCCCTACCTAATACGACTAGAATGGAATCGGTATAATACCTCTTAAACGAACATGTCCAAGTTGTTCGGGTATTAAAAAAGCCGCTAAATAGCGGCTTTTTTATTTTTTAATGAAGTGTTAAATCATACCGATTTAACACCGCATTTTAGCGTTTAAGCTTCGTTATGTGCTTTGGCTAAATATAACCAAGTATCGATAACGGTATCAGGGTTTAGCGATACAGTATCGATGCCTTGTTCAACTAACCAAGCCGCGAAATCATTGTGGTCTGAAGGACCTTGACCACAAATACCCACGTAAGCGCCTTTTGCTTTAGCCGCTTTAATGGCCATTGCAAGTAGTACTTTTACTGCCTCATTACGCTCATCAAATAGATGGCTGATAATGCCGGAGTCACGGTCAAGACCTAACGTTAACTGCGTTAAGTCGTTTGAGCCAATTGAGAAACCATCGAAATGCTCAAGGAACTGATCAGCAAGCAGCGCGTTTGATGGAAGCTCACACATCATAATAACGCGGAGGCCATCTTTACCACGTACAAGACCTTCCTCTTTAAGCAGCTCAATAACTTGCGCAGCTTCGCTCACGGTACGAACGAACGGGATCATGATCTCGACGTTCTTAAGACCCATGTCATTACGTACTCGCTTAATCGCTTCACACTCAAGTGCGAAACAGTCACGGAACGATTCTGAGATATAACGGCTTGCACCACGGAAGCCCAACATTGGGTTCTCTTCCTCTGGCTCATAACGGTCACCACCAACAAGGTTTGCGTATTCGTTTGACTTAAAGTCAGACATACGAACAATCACTTTCTTTGGATGGAACGCAGAAGCGATAGTCGCAATACCTTCAACCAAGCGAGCAACATAGTACTCAACTGGAGATTCATAACCCGCGATCATCTCGTGGATCTCTTCTTGAAGCTCAGCCGTTTGCTGGTTGAACTCAAGCAATGCTTTAGGGTGAATACCAATCATACGATTAATGATGAACTCAAGACGCGCCAGACCAACACCTTCATTAGGCAGGCGAGCAAAATCAAATGCTCTGTCTGGGTTACCCACGTTCATCATCACTTTCATTGGCAGATCAGGCATAGAATCAACACGTGATGAAATCACTTCGAAATCTTGCAAACCGTTATAGATGAAACCAGTATCACCTTCAGCACAAGAGACAGTCACTTCTTGACCGTTCTTAATACGTTCAGTGACATCGCCACAACCAACAACCGCTGGAACACCGAGTTCACGTGCAATAATTGCAGCGTGACATGTACGGCCACCACGGTTTGTCACAATAGCGCTTGCACGCTTCATGATAGGTTCCCAATCAGGATCTGTCATGTCAGTAACAAGTACATCGCCCGGTTGGATTTGGTCCATATCGTCAATTGACTTAAGGACTTTAGCAACGCCTTTACCAATTTTGTGACCGATTGAACGGCCTTCACAAACGACATCACCTTTAGTTTTAAGATGGTAGCGCTCAATAAGCTGTACATCTTCACGAGAACGAACAGTTTCAGGGCGAGCTTGAACAATATACAACTTACCGTCGTTACCGTCTTTTGCCCACTCGATGTCCATTGGACGACCGTAGTGCTTCTCGATTGTCATTGCTTGCTTGGCAAGCTCTTGTACTTCTGCGTCATTAATTGAGAATTCACGACGCTTGTCAGCAGCGATATCTTCAATCTTAACTTGCTTACCGTGAGATTCATCGTCTGAATAAACCATTTGGATAAGCTTGCTACCGATATTACGGCGAACAACGGCTTTATGACCAGCAACCAAAGATGGCTTGTGCACATAAAACTCATCTGGGTTAACAGCACCCTGAACAACCATTTCACCTAGACCGAATGAAGAAGTAATAAATACCACGTCATTGTTGCCAGACTCAGTGTCCATAGTGAACATTACACCAGAAGCAGCAGTGTCAGAGCGCACCATACGTTGTACACCAGCTGAAAGCGCTACGCCTTTATGGTCATAACCTTGGTGAACTCGGTAAGAAATTGCGCGGTCGTTAAATAGCGAAGCAAATACGTGTTTAGTCGCAACTAAAACAGCTTCGTAACCTTTAACGTTAAGGAATGTTTCTTGTTGTCCTGCAAAAGATGCATCCGGCATATCTTCTGCAGTAGCTGAAGAGCGAACCGCAAAAGATGCGTCGCTGGTTTCAGCGGCAAGCTTGTCGTAAGACTCACGAACTGCTTGCTCAAATGCTGGGTGGAATGGTGTATCGATAACCCACTGTCTGATCTGTGCACCGGCTGTAGCGAGTGCGTTAACATCATCTACATCTAGAACGTCTAGAATTTCGTATATCTTCTGGTTAAGTCCGCTTTGTTCAAGGAATTCATTGAACGCGAAAGACGTTGTAGCAAATCCACCAGGCACCTGAACACCTGCATTTGAAAGATTGCTAATCATCTCACCAAGAGAAGCGTTCTTTCCGCCTACCTTGTTGACGTCACCCATGCCTAATTCTTGATACCAGAGTACGTATTGCTGCACAGTTCTATCTCCGCAAGTATATTTCAGTTTGGCTCTTCACACGAGAGCAGCGGCATTTTACACTCCACGGCAACAAGCGTAAATGTATAATTTTATTTGTAATTTTATTACTACAAGAGGCCAAAATGTTACGTAAAGTATTTTATATCTCAGATGGGACGGCGATCACAGCAGAAGTGTTTGGCCATGCAGTTTTATCACAGTTTCCCCTTGAATTTGACGCACTTACGATTCCGTTCGTTGAAACAGAAAAAAAAGCTGAGTCCGTTAAGGCACAAATTAATGATTGTTTTATTACAACAGGTGAACGGCCTCTGGTTTTCCATTCCATCGTAAAAGCTGAGATTAGAAACATCATCTATAGCAGTGAAGGTTTGGATTATGACTTTTTGAACACCTTTGTCGCGCCATTAGAGAAACAATTAGGCATGCCTGCAACGCCAGCTTTACACCGTACTCATGGTAAAACCAATGACAGTTATGAAGCACGAATAGAAGCGATTAACTACGCAATGGAGAACGATGACGGCCAAACCATGAAACATATGGACAAAGCGGACCTCATTTTACTCGGAGTATCTCGCTGCGGTAAAACCCCTTCAAGCCTGTATCTATCAATGCAGTTTGGTATAAAGGCAGCGAACTATCCTTTTACTGAAGATGACATGGATAATTTAAAACTCCCTGATGCGCTAAAGCGCAACAAAGATAAGTTATTCGGCCTAACCATTGATCCTGTGCGTTTACATGAGATCCGTCAAAGCCGCATGTCGAACAGTCGTTACTCGTCATTACGCCAATGTAGGATGGAAGTGAAAGAGGTCGAAATGATGTACAAAAGAGAACGCATCCCTTTTGTAAACACCACCAATCATTCCGTTGAAGAGATTGCTACCAAAATCCTCGAAGCCACCAGTTTAGAGCGCCACATGTTTTAAACTTCCAAAGCAAATTAAGGGCTTTTTAGAACAAAAGCCTTACTGCCCAAGCCACATGAGAATGCCCCCTGATTTATGCATTTCCAAGCGGCTTGGGTATAACTTAAATCAAATAGTTTCAAATAAGAGGCAAATTAGCGCTAAATTTCCCATATTTGCCACTGTGCATAGCGCTACTATTCGTTATAATCCGAAGTAATCAGGCAAAAAGCCCATACAAACGCTCGGTATTGTGAATGACCATTAAAACAGACGAACTACGCACCTCCCTATTATGTAAGGTAATTTCACCTGCACAACTCGCTTCTGAATACCCTTTAACGCAAGACGCAGCAGACTATCTAGTCGAACAGCGACGTGAAGTTGAAGCTATTATCAATGGCGAAGATCAACGACTGCTTGTCATTATCGGCCCTTGTTCGATACATGATACTGAAGCCGCACTCGAGTACGCTCAGCGTTTAGCCAAATTGCACCAGCAATATAAAGATGACCTGTGCATTCTAATGCGCGTCTACTTTGAAAAGCCTCGTACTACGGTTGGTTGGAAAGGCCTTATTTCAGATCCAGATCTAGATGGTAGCTTTAGCCCTAATAAAGGCCTTCGTAAAGCACGCCACCTGTTACAGCAGATCTCTGAACTTAAGCTACCTATCGCAACCGAGTTTCTTGATATGGTCAATGGTCAGTACATTGCCGACCTGATTACTTGGGGCGCTATTGGTGCGCGTACCACTGAAAGCCAAATTCACCGTGAAATGGCCTCTGCACTTTCTTGCCCTGTAGGTTTCAAAAATGGTACCGATGGCAATATAGATATCGCAGTCGATGCAGTGCGAGCAGCGCAAGCACCGCATATCTTTTATTCACCAGATAAAGACGGTGCAATGGCCGTTTACCGCACGCACGGTAATCCATTTGGTCACATCATTCTACGCGGTGGTAAACAACCTAACTACCATGCAGCTGATATCGAAAAAGTGGCAACACAACTTAATAGCGTAGGTGTAACTCAACGTATCGTTGTTGATTTTAGCCACGGTAACAGCCAAAAGAAGCATAAACAGCAATTTGATGTTGCCGAATCTATCATGCAGCAGATGAGCGAAGGCTCTACCGCAATAGCGGGCATTATGGCTGAAAGCTTTATTGAAGAAGGTAATCAAAAGGTTGTTGCAGGTGAATCACTTATCTATGGTAAAAGTATTACCGATGCTTGTATTCACTGGGAAGACTCAGAAGTATTGCTACGCGATTTAGCTAAAGCATCTCGTGCAAGAATCGAGTTGTTGAAAAAGTAACCTTATTCTAAAGCTATACACTAGCAAGATTTAACCGCTTAAAAACGTAGTCAGCTATAGATAGTGACTGCGTTTTTTTATACCCTCCTCGCTGCTCGTTACTTAACTACCCAAATACGTTGCAGCACAAACCCGGCATAATGCTTAAATCAAAATACTTAAACCAAGTTTTTTCTTAACCAACAACGGCTATGTCCTGGAAGATAATCTTCAAGCTCACCAAAAACGCGATAGCCTTGCTGTTTATAGAAATCAACAGCTTGATAGCTAAAACTGGTTAAATGTGAATTTTTACAACCATTAATGCGAGCTTCCGATTCAATTTCATTTAATAAACGAATACCATACCCTTGACCACGCAAAGCCGCTGATACCCATAGCGAATCAATCCATAGCCAGCCAAAATTGTCATAATTCCCTTGGACACCGCCAAGCAATAAACCATCACTATCACGCAACAAAAATGCCAGTTCATATCGTCCAGTCGCAGGGACTTGAGTTTGGCTAAAACCTTCAATGCCATCCCAAATCGTACTTTGCTCCTGCTGTGATAGCTTATCTTTACGTTTTATCTGATGCATTGACGTTTTTCCTTTTACCCTATCTAGCCATACAAATAGTTCGAATATTGATCCCTTGTATAGCTCCCATATCGATGAATGTGTATCAAGGTATTGAAAATACATGCAATTGTAAAGCGAGTAAAACTCACATAAACAGTACCCAATGACATGCTGTCATCGTTATTGCTCAAGTGGACTTTAGTCCATTTCAACATAGCTATAAATTATCTTTTTTGGATGCCAACAAACGACTATAATCGCGCCCCTATTAATGCATAACCTTAAGTTGCCGTATGCCCTTAACTCAAACACCGACTCAATTTAGTGACGCTATGTCGCTTAGAATTGAGCAATCTGAAGCCCGCGTGATCAAAGCGGTCTTTCCATCAATAACCAACCATCACAATACCCTTTTTGGTGGTGAAGCATTATCTTGGATGGATGAGACGGCTTTTATTGCGGCCACTCGTTTTTGCCGTAAAACGCTAGTCACCGTGAGCTCAGACAAAATCGATTTCAATAAAGCGATCCCTGCTGGCTCGTTAGCAGAAATTATTGCGCGAGTGGTTCACGTGGGTAACACCTCAATCAAAGTTGAAGTGAACATCTTCGTTGAAGACATGTATCGAGATCATCGTGAGCATGCAATACGCGGTGTATTTACCTTTGTCGCGGTTGATGATGAAAGAAAACCCACCAAAGTTTGGACCCCAAAGTAACCCGCTTAGATTGAGGGTTATGAGCATAATCCTCATTGCTTTATTTCAACGCTTAAACATATCTATTAAACGCTAGCTTAGTCTTTAGACCAAAGTCTAACTCTGTATAAGGTTTCGCGAAATTATAACCTTTCCTAATAAATCCATAGAACCCCTTATCATTTATCTGTTACATTGAAGCACCTTCACGCGCAACGAAAATAACCCTATAAAGCCATGAAGCCTGAAAACTTAAATATAATTATTGCTGACGACCACCCTTTGTTTAGAAATGCATTGAGACAAGCTTTGTCATCTGCATTTACAAATACCCAATGGTTTGAAGCTGATAGCGCTGATGCGCTACAAAAGCTATTAGACAATAAAGACATTGAATATGATGTTGTATTGCTCGATCTGCAGATGCCCGGCTCTCACGGTTATTCAACGCTGATCCATCTTAGAACTCACTATCAAGAACTCCCGGTGGTTGTTATCTCCGCTCATGAAGATAATACGACTATTAGCCGTGCCATTCATTATGGTAGTTCGGGGTTTATTCCTAAGTCTTCATCAATGGAGACACTTGCAACAGCACTCGAAGCGGTTCTATTCGGGGATGTTTGGTTGCCTGAGGGGGTTGAGCTAAAAGAGGTCAGTGACGATGGCACCGATCAAGTCGCCAGTAAGCTATCGGATCTGACGCCACAGCAGTATAAGGTGCTACAGATGTTTGCCGAAGGTTTGCTTAATAAGCAGATAGCCTACGACTTAGGCGTATCAGAAGCCACGATTAAAGCCCACGCTACAGCAATATTCAGAAAGCTCGGCGTTCGAAATAGAACTCAAGCTGTTATCGCATTACAGCAGCTAGAGATGGAAAAAGTCGACCTTTAACCCAGTAAAAATTATCAATAAAAAACCGCAATAAAATGCGGTTTTTTTATGCTTGATTTACTATCTAAAGTTCTCCATCACTTTGTAATACATCATTCCTAATGCTAGCGCCTGATTTCCAACCCATTCATTGACTGGGATCCGTAAGTGCGACATTTCAGCAAATAAACTAAATTCTTGTAGCTCTCCAACAACAGCATTGGCCATTATTTCACCCATGATATGGGACGTTGCAACGCCATGCCCAGAGTAACCTTGGCAATAAAAAACATTGGCTGATGCTTTGCCCAGTTGTGGAATACGGTTTAGCACTATGCCTGCCATTCCCGTCCACTGGTATTCTATTTCGACCCCTTTTAACTGAGGAAATGTTCGCTCAATCGCCGGTCTAAGTGCCTTGGCAACATCTTTTGAATCTCGGCCTGAGTAATTGGTTCCACCGCCAAACATCAAGCGATTATCAGCCGTTAAACGATAATAATCCAATACGAAGCGAGTATCATAAACTGCGACATCTTTGGGAATAAGGTTTTGCGCCTGCTCAGGCGATAATTGTGCAGTAGCGCAATTGCCAAGCGATGCAGGAAACAGCATTCCTCGTAGCTTTTTACGCGCTAATTTATGGTAGGCATTCCCCGCTAGCACCACGCTATTAGCAGTGATTTTGCCTTTTGCAGTTGTGACAGTAGCCAGTATACCGTCTTCAATATTCAATACAGCTGATCCTTCAAAGATCAGCGCTCCCATACTTTCAGCTGCTCTCGCTTCACCAATGCAAAGGTTGACTGAATGGAGGTGCATATTGCGTTTGTTAAGTAGACCTGCATGATACAAAGGCGTATTGATGTAATCGGGCAACTGCTCTTTTGATAATAGCGCTAGCTCACTTTCCATACCACGGCGGCAGCCTTCATCGAAGGTTTGCTTCAGCTCGCCAATATGACTGGCTTTATAAGCGGTGTGTAAATGGCCAAATTTAAGATCACATTCAATGGCATATTTTTTGACTCGGGCTTTAATAATCTCATGTCCACGCCAACGCATATTCCACACAAAATCTTCAGCTTCAGCACCCACTTTGTTCTTTAATTGCTTAGTCATCGCGGCATCGCCAGAAAGACTACCGGTGACCTGCCCTCCATTACGACCTGTCGCCCCCCAACCTACCTTATTAGCCTCAACAATTGCGACTTTATAGCCCTTTTCACACAGCTCTACCGCCGTCGCCACACCGGTAAAACCGCCACCAACAATCACAACATCTACGCGAATATCGCCCTCTAATTGAGGATAATCAGTCTCATCTGTAATGGTAGCGTTATAGTATGAGTTGCAGCGCGGTTCTGACATGACAATTTCCTTTTGAGTAATAGATTACTTCTTGTTTTATATTTTTTACATCGTGTTCAGTATATCCATCTGTATCGTTTGGTCAAGCAGTCTTAAAACCAATACTCGTCTCGATGAAATAAGTTAATCCGTTGTTACCTCTCTTCAGACTGAGGGCTGTTTAGTCTATTCGAAGCTATAACTTGTCGAGTGATATTTCAGCGACTATCTTCAATAGTAAGCGTTTAATACCCTAATCATTAAATGGTGATGAGTTCAAAGTGCTGGGATTTCATCCCAAGGCGCGTCGATGGCGAACGGTATAGCTTAAAAATGATACAAATTCATTGTCGATAGGTATTCAGGGATTGCTCTCTGCAGGTTCGGCAGATTAAGTAACGATTCAAAAGAAGGACTGTGATATGAAAAAACTCGGTTTAGCTATTGTGATCTTCGCCCTCAGTGCCTGTGCGTCATCGCCTGCCACGTGGAAAGGCATGTCTGAGCGAGACATTGCAGCATGGAAAGATATTGGTTTTAACGCTGAACAAGCTCAAGCATGGAAAGGCGGTGGATTTAGCCCAGAGCAATCTGAAAGTTGGTCAAAACAAGGCTTTAACCTAACGAATGCCAGTAACTGGAAGAACCAATCTTTTGATGCTAAAGAAGCCAACAGTTGGAAAACAGGCGGATTTGATGTCGAAAGTGCAGTAGATTCTCGTGATAAAGGTTTAACGCCAGTAAAAGTTGAGTAACAAGTCATTGATAGAAAATGGCACGCTTAATCAGTGTGCCATTTTTGTATCTATACTACCCTTTTCTTATCAAGCTTGAAATCAAGGCTCTTAGCGCAGCAGGTTTGACCATTTTAGCCATGTAGTGATAACCACGAGCATGTACATCATCAATCAAATCTTTACGCGTATTGGCGGTAATCAAAATGCCTGGTAAATGCTCGCCATAAAGACTACGTACACCGTCCATTGCATCGACCCCATTTTGATTGTTATCCAAGTGATAATCGGCAAGAACGATATCAGGCGCGACCCCTTTAAGGCCTAATTTAATTCGAGCATCAGCAAAATCACTGGCGCAAATCACTTCACATTGCCAACGCGTCAATAAACTCTCAAGCCCGGCTAAGATAGCCTCTTCATTATCAATGCATAATACTTTGATGCCCGCTAATGGTTGCAATAAAGACGGTATTTTCTTGGCTATTGGCGCCGTCACTTTTTCGCCCAGTGGCACTCTGATAGAAAATACAGAGCCTTGGCCCAATATTGAAGTCACACTAATTTCATGCTCTAAAACACGGCTTATTCTATCAGCAATCGCTAAACCTAACCCCAAACCATTGACACTTTTACTTTCTGGGTTATCGAGTCGTTTAAACTCTTTAAAAATCTCCTGAGTTTCACTCTCATCAATACCACAGCCGGTATCCAACACTTGGATCTCAAGTTCAGTCTCGCGGTAACGGCAACCCAATAGCACACGGTTACCTTTGGCGTAGCGATAAGCATTGGTGAGGAAGTTTTGCAGTACCCGTCTTAGCAAACTAGGGTCCGAGTTGATGGTTGCTGAACAGGGTATTGAGCTAAATTTAATCATGCAGTCTTTTGCCATAGCTTGGAACTCAACGGTTAAACCATCAAGCAAGTCCGCAATAGCAAAATCCCGACGATTGACATCTACCATGCCTGAATCTAATTTAGAGATATCAAGCAAATCGGTAAGCAACTCCCCTGCAATTTTAAGTGAACTATTGACGTGGCTTAAGGTTGTCTTTGCCTCTAAGTCTAAATTTGGATACTGCGAGAGTGACGCGGTAAAAAGTCGTGCAGCATTTAGGGGCTGCATCAAGTCATGTCCTACCGCGGCTAAAAACTGACTCTTAGAGGCATTTGCCATCTCCTCTTGCGCTTTTGACTCCAGCAGTTTGCTGTTGAGCATCGATAACTCATAAGTACGTTCTTGTACTCTCGCTTCGAGTGTCTCGTTCGACTCTTGTAATGCCTTGGCCTGCAAACGGTATTGGGTAATATCGGTAAACGTCATAACAAAACCGCCACCAGGCATCGGGTTTCCTTGAATCTTGATAACCTTGCCATCATTACGTTGCCGCTCTGACACATGCTGAGTACCGTCTCGCATGTGCTGCACCCGCTTCTCTACTTGGTCCTCAATGTCACCAATACCACAGTAGCCACGCTTAGCATTAAAACGGACAACCTCTTTAATGGGCATGCCTGCCTGCAAAAAATTATCTGGATAATCATAAAGTTCGGCATATTTAAAATTCCAGGCCACTAGATTCAAATCTTTATCCACCACACTCATACCTTCGTATGCATGCTCGATTGCGCCCCGCAGCATATCTTGGCTCAGAATGATTTTAGAAGATGCCTCATCAACAAGGTTAAACACTTCATCTAAGGCAAGATCTCGACCTTGTAATACTGAATCCATAACCAATGAGGCACTAGAAGCTCCTAGCACTCCCGCGAGCATATGTTCAGTGTGTTCAATCAATTCAGGCGGGGCGATTTTATGCCAACTGTCGCTCTTTACTGCATCTTCTGAAAAACCAGAGAAGCTCTCATACGCACGAGTTGGGCTAACAAAGCGACTCGCGAGGATAAGTAGGTCTTGCTGAGAAAGCGCCGCACTCTTGCGGTTAGTCGCCTTCTTTAACCGCCCCGGAGTGACAAAGGCACTGGCTTGCATACGCTCAGCAACACCGGCACGAAACCAAACAGAGCCAAGCACATAACAAGCACAGTTAGCGAGCAAAGCGATGAGAATATCGCGAACATTGGGTTTAATCGAATCAAGCAAGGCAAAGTCAGTGGTGACGAGGCCTGGGGAATCCGCAGCACCTTGCAACAAGATATAACACCAACTGCCAAATCCGACAGCAAGGCCTAAAAACACCCCACTTCGATTGCCATGTTTCCAATACATACCGCCGATTAACGCGGGAGCTAATTGCGCAAATGCGCCAAAAGACAACATGCCTAAAGAGGACAGCGAATCATTATCCATAAACGAAAGATAACTAAAATAGCCTAAGCCTAGAATCAGCACGATGGCAAGACGACGTACATTAAGCAGCAGTTGCGAAAACTGGCTAAAATTTCTCGCTTTTATCTGCCCTGTACGCAGCATTAATGGCACCAACCATTCATTACTCACCATGACGCTAATCGTCACTACCGCGACGATCACCATTCCGGTGGCTGCGGACAACGTCCCTAGCAACGCTACGACAGCAAGCCACGGCTTATCGAGCGCCAGTGGTAAATTAATCACATAAGTGTCAGCAGCAACGGCGTCACCTAATAATAGCTTTCCAGCTAACGCTAATGGCGCGACAAACAGGCCAAACAACAACAGATAAAGCGGGAACATCCACCGTGCTTTGACCATCGTTTGTTCATCATTGCACTCGACCATCATCACATGGAACTGTCTTGGCATACATAAAAAAGCCGCCATGCCTACCAGTAACTCAGGCATTAATGATTCGACACGTAAATTCGGTTTGTTGATCAAACCCTGCGCACTCGCTTGCTGCCAGATATCGCCGAAACCGTCAAACACACTAAAACTGATGACCGCGCCAATCAATAAGAAAGCACCTAACTTGACCAGTGACTCAAAGGCAATCGCCAGTATCATGCCAGGGTTATGTTCGGTTGCATCGAGCTTACGTGTCCCAAATAAAATGGCGAAAACAGCTAATAGTCCAGTAATGACCAGCGACACTGTAGAACCATCGAACAAGGATCCTTCCGGCTGAAAAAGATTCAAGCTAAAGACCATTGCCTTAAGTTGCAGTGCAATATACGGCATGATGCCAAACAGGGCGATTAAGGTCACGATGGCCGCAAGCAGCTGAGACTTACCATATCTTGCGGCAATAAAGTCGGCCACAGAGGTAATATTCTGCGCTTTAGACACAATCACCATTTTTCTCAGCAGACCAAAACCGACAGTAAAAATGAGAATTGGGCCGATGAAGATAGGAAGAAAAGACCATAGGTCATCGGCTGACTGCCCGACTGTGCCTAAAAAGCTCCAAGAAGAGCAGTACACAGCAAGGCTTAAACCATAGATCCAGGCTTGAATACGCTTAGTGATGCGACTGAACCACCGCTCTGCTCCCCATGCGATGAGGAACAATAGACAGACATAAACAATGGCGATGGTGCCAACAAGAACAGTCAAATTCATAGGATTCTCTTTTTTTCCCTATTTTGCGGTAAAAAACGAATGAAATCTAGCCAAAAATAATTTACAACCATTTAAAAAATAAGGATATTTTTTTACTAGACCAAGGTCTAATAGAGATATAGCCCTTACACAATTCATACTCAACTCACGCATTATTAGATAAGGGAAGCCCAATGAGCATGCCGTCTCTCTACAAAGTTCCAAGTGAAATCGCTAAAAACGCACTTGTAAATGACGAACAATATAAAAAAATGTACCAAGAGTCGATTGTAAATCCTGAAGGTTTCTGGAGAGAACACGGCAACCGTATCGATTGGATGAAGCCTTTCACTAAGGTAAAGAAGACTTCGTTCGATGACCATAACTTATCCATAAAATGGTTCTATGATGGCACATTAAACGCGTCAGCTAACTGCCTAGACCGACATTTAGACACCAACGCCGATAAGGTCGCCATTATTTGGGAAGGCGATGATGCTAAAGATCAACGCACTATCACTTATGGTCAATTACATGCCGATGTATGTAAATTTGCCAATGCCCTCCGCAGTCAAGGGGTTCGACGCGGCGACATAGTAACCATTTATATGCCTATGGTGCCAGAAGCTGCCGTAGCCATGCTCGCATGTGCCCGTATTGGTGCCGTTCACTCTGTTGTATTTGGTGGTTTCTCACCTGACTCCATCGCATCTCGCGTGATTGATGGAAAATCAAAAGTCATTATTACCGCCGACGAAGGTTTACGTGCTGGTCGCATTATCCCCCTAAAAGCCAATGTCGATGAGGCTCTTGCTCATCCTGATGTCGATTGCGTTGAAAAAGTCATTGTAATGAAGCGCACTGGCGGCGACATCAATTGGGTTGAAGGTCGTGATATTTGGTGGGAATCTTTGCTAGAAACCGCATCAGAGCATTGTGTTCCAGAAGAGATGGGCGCTGAAGACCCACTCTTTTTACTTTACACATCTGGCTCAACTGGTAATCCAAAAGGTGTGTTACATACCACCGGTGGTTACATGGTTTACGCCGCGATGACTCATGAGTATGTATTCGATTACAAAGATGGTGAAGTGTATTGGTGTACCGCAGATGTAGGGTGGATCACTGGTCACTCTTACATGGTTTATGGCCCGTTAGCTAATGGTGCAACCGTATTAATTCACGAAGGCGTCCCCAATTATCCGACCCCTGCCCGACTAGGCGAAATAGTTGACAGACATAAGGTCAATATTCTTTATACCGCGCCGACGCTTATTCGTGCCCTAATGGCCGAAGGCAAAGAACAGTTTGATAACTTTGATGGTAGTTCACTGCGCATTATGGGCTCGGTAGGCGAACCGATTAATCCAGAAGCATGGCGCTGGTACAACGACGTTATTGGTCATGAAAAGTGCCCTATTGTTGACACATGGTGGCAAACTGAAACCGGCGGCATTTTGATCAGCCCGTTACCGGGAGCGACTGATACTAAACCTGGCTCTGCTACGCGTCCGTTCTTTGGCGTCCAGCCTGCACTTGTTGACAACATGGGCAATATCGTTGAAGGCGCAAATGAAGGTAATCTGGTTATTCTAGATTCATGGCCTGGACAAATGCGCACCGTATTTGGCGATCATGAACGCTTTGTACTGACTTACTTTAAAACGTTTAGAGGCATGTACTTTACGGGTGACGGTGCTAAACGTGATGAAGATGGTTATTACTGGATCACCGGCCGTGTTGATGACGTTATTAATGTATCAGGTCATCGACTCGGTACTGCTGAAGTTGAAAGTGCCCTTGTGGCCCATAAGGATGTCGCTGAGGCCGCTGTTGTGGGTTACCCTCACGATATCAAGGGTCAAGGTATCTATGCATATGTCACGCTCACCCGCGGCACTGTCGAAACTGAAGAGCTGCGTCAGGAACTTCGCCAATGGGTTAGAAAAGAGATCGGTGCGTTAGCAACACCCGATTTAATTCAATGGGCCGGCGGATTACCTAAGACACGTTCAGGCAAGATCATGCGTCGATTCCTGCGTAAGATTGCCGCAAATGAAGTGACCAACTTAGGCGACTCTTCAACACTTGCCGATCCAGCAGTGATTGACACTCTAATTGAGTCTCGACTCAACCGTAGTGAGTAATCATTAAGCAGTCACTCTCCATTTGACCTTCCCTAGCCCCTCTTAAGAGGGGTTTTTTTATGCCTAAAAGATAGAAGCCAATATTTTCCTTATCGTCGCCCCTTATTTGTGTGATGATTTCGTTATCTGCTCCCCCCAATGGCATGCCAAACGGAAACTCACTCGTGCAACTTAGAGATTATCAGCAACAATCGGTTGATGCCGCCATCGCCCACTTTAAATCCAGCCCCGACTCCGCCGTGCTTGTCTTGCCTACTGGCGCAGGCAAAAGCATTGTTATCGCCGAGTTAGCCAGAATTGCTAAAGGACGTGTATTAGTATTGACGCACGTTAAAGAGCTTGTAGCGCAAAATGCCGAAAAAGTCGGCTTATTCACCGATAAAGCTTCAATATATTCAGCAGGGTTAAATCAAAAGTCGACAGCAGGCAAGACCGTCGTAGCCAGCATTCAATCCGCAGTTAAGCGCCCCGAGCAATTTGACGAACCTTACAGTCTTGTCATCATCGATGAATGCCATCGCGTTAGCCCCGATAAAGACAGTCAGTATCAACAACTATTAAGCCATTTAAAGTCGAAGAATCAGCGTTTAAGGCTGTTAGGATTAACCGCTACTCCTTATCGCTTAGATTTAGGATGGATCTACCGCCAGCACTATCATGGCAAAATTGGTAATACCGAAAAACCTGTATTTGAAAAATGCATTTTTGAACTGCCGATGCGTCCACTGATTAAACAAGGTTTCCTAAGTCAGCCAAAAATGTTTGACGGCTTAAGCGCCCAATATGACTTTAGTGAGCTTACTGCTACGCCAACCGGTGAATACAATGGATCCGAGGTCAATTCGATACTCAACCATTGTGGCCGAGCGACTACTGCAATTGTTAAGCAGCTCATTGAGCTGGCTAAACATCGTCAGGGCGTGATTATCTTTGCCGCAACGGTCAAACACGCTGAAGAGATCATGGCTAAGCTTGCGGACTGTAAACCTGCATTGATTACAGCCAAAACCTCGAGTGAAGATAGAGACGCTCTCATTCACGCGTTTAAAGCCAAAGAGATAAAGTTCCTTGTCAACGTTGCCGTTCTGACGACAGGCTTCGACGCTCCTCATGTGGATCTTATTGCGATTATGCGCCCCACTGCCTCTGTTAGTCTGTTCCAACAAATGGTTGGGCGTGGCTTAAGGATCGACAAAGACAAAACTGAATGCCTTATTATTGATTACGCTGCAAACGGCTATGACCTTTTCTATCCTGAAGTTGGCCAACCTAAACCCAACAGTAAGTGTAAGCCTGTGCAAGTCCATTGCCCTGTGTGTGATTTTGCCAATATCTTTTGGGGTTTGACCGATGACGACGGCGATATCATTGAGCATTTTGGCAGACGTTGCCAAGCTTTGATTGAAACACCTGAGGGTAAACAACAGTGCGATTTTAGGTTTCGTTCCAAGTCCTGCCCCAATTGCGGCGAAGAGAACGACATTGCCGCCAAGGTATGTGGTCATTGCCAAGCCGTATTAGTTGATCCCGATAAAAGACTCAAAGAGGTGTTACAACAGAAGCATCATCACTTATTCAAGTGCCAAACAATGTTGCTTGAGCCTGAAAAGGATCGTTTAGTGGTGCGTTATATCGACATCGAAGGCAATGATTTCTGTCGTTACTTTAAGATGCAAACACCCGCCCAAATAAGAGCCGTATTTGCGCTGTTTATTTTTCCACATAGCAAAACACCGGGAATGAAGCATAAAAAATATAGTTCAGCTCAAGAGTTAGCCGCTGACGCGCTTTGCTTTAGAAAACCGGACTTGTTGTTGCTTAAAAAAGGGAAAAAAGGCTGGGATTTACTGGAGTCTATCTTTGATTACCAAGGCCGTTATCAAACACAACCCTCAGATAATGAATAATACGATTAACTCGACTATAAATATCGATTAGAACTAATCTCTCGCCTATGTTATAAAGTGCACAAGCTATTTTAGAGGAACTATTATGTTTGTTGTGATTTTCGGTCGTCCAGGTTGTCCTTATTGTGTTCGTGCAGTACAAGTTGCTGAGCAACTTACTGAAAAGCGTGATGATTTCAAATTTAAATATGTTGATATTCACGCAGAAGGGATCAGCAAAGCCGATCTTGAAAAAACAGTCGGTAAGCCAGTTGAAACCGTTCCACAGATTTTTGTCGATAAAGACCATGTTGGCGGATGTACTGAGTTTGAACAATACGTCAGAGCAAACGAGCTAATGCCTGCGGCATAAGTTGAACGCTTAAAATAAAAAAGGAGGCTATTGCCTCCTTTTTTGTGTGTAACACAATTTACTTAACTATTTATCTCATCTACTACAGCACATATTTCATTGAGAAAATCACTCGATTTAACTCGCCATCAAGGCCATTTTCTTTGGTGTTTTTAGCATACATATACTCAACACCCACCGTTAATGGTTTCACAGGTGAGTACAATAGGTTGAGGTAACCTGAGTAAGAATCTTTATTTACCGACCCACCAGTTAAACTCGCATTATTATCCGCTTTAAAACCTGACCCCGTGATACTGGTACGCCATTTATCATTCCACCAGTGACGGTAAGAGATATAGCCACCGTATGAGCTGATAACCTCAATATCACCATTAGCATCTAATACACCCGCATTAGCATAGTTAAGTGCCATATAACGCCCTAGACCATCACCGTAGGTTGCTGACATCTTAATGTCATCCTGCCCAACAGGAATAACCCCGGTGAAGCTCACACCATAACCAAATTCGGAAGTGTCTAGACCATCTTGTTCAATATTAAGCTCACGCGCTAACCCCGCAAAGGTGAACGCCATGCCGCCTTCTGTTTTCATGTTATAGCGAGCGACGAAATCAGGCACCATGCCGCTGCCGCTGGTGATTCGACTGCTACCACCTGTATCACTTCGATAACTATTCACCGTCGTTTCAGGATTCTCTGCGGAGAATTGAAAGCCACCATTGGTGTAGCGAACCATGGTTTGACGCACGAACGGCGTACCTTCAGCAGCACCAACAAAGTCTAAGTTCTCAGGTAGCGCACCTGGGTTTTGAAAGGTAGTCCACATTTGGCCCGCAGCCCAATTGTCAAAACTGACAAAAGCTTGGCGGATACGAGGAGAGTAACTATTTGATACTCGCTCGTTGCCATCGGTATGTGTCATAAAATCAAGTTCAATAAACCCAACTAGCTTATGCCCATCAATATCAGTAGAAGATTTAAAGTTAAAGCGTGATTCTCTTGCTTGAAAATCGACGACTTGCTTGCCGTTACTCGGATCACCATAAATTGTTCCTGGTACATAAAACTGACGAGATAAGCTTCCAGAATCAGGCGCGCCATTGCTGTAGTCACTGAACATCACATCAGCTTTTACATAACCACCGAATTTAAAATCTGTCTCTGCATATGCACTGACGCTCATTGTCGCAATAGCTGCTGCGCAAAGAACGCTTAGTTTTGCTTGTTTCATTCCCTTTCTCCCATATTTTTTATTATCCTTACGAAATATGACCGACTTAACATCAAGGCAACATTGGCAATAGGTCTATCAGACAAAGGTAGAATACATACAACCAATTAGTCACATCCGCACCTAACGCCACCAATATTAGTAAAGAATCATACAAAGTGTTAATAAGTGGAGGCGTTTTTAGAAAAGAAGTATGTGTTAATGTCGAATTATTTCATTCGAATAAATATAAGAGGCAAGATAAATGCCTTAGAAGACAAAAGATATAAAACAATAATAATCAACAACTTAAAATGTTATATTTAAAATTTAAATACCCTGCAAAATAAGTGCAATACCACTGTCATGAAATATGTGAAATTTTATGCAGACTCATTACCTATCTCACTCATTATTGGTTGTTTAGTCACATAAAACTCTGTCATAAAAAGCTAACAGCTAAAATACCCATTTTTGACTTTACTCATTTCCTACGTAAATATGTTCAAAATAGAAACTATCGGGACTATCAGCAAAGAAAAAACTGAGCCAGAACTATTTTGACCATTTGCTGGCTTAACAATCATAGCCAAACAGCTCAGTTAATTTTTATTCCCACTTTACATGGAGTATTTTCAATTACTGATCCCCTTTGGAGTCATATTGGCAAAATTGGCTTTTTATTAGTGATGAATAAATAAGCTAGACGCGAAGACATAGAATAATACCAATTACACTACGTATTTGACCAATTCAGATCGCCTCAGACTTTTCAATTCAAATCGCATTGGTGAAGAAGTGGTTATTCCCTTTTAAGCCAATGCAAAGCAGAAGTGGAAAGTCTGAGCCGTTCACGCAGTGCGGCCGACGTTTAAAGTAAATGGCAAAGCCCTTTAAGCTTCGTTATGGATTTTGGATATACGACTAAACGGTCTATTTTGTTCCATACAAAATAAGACATTTCCACCCTCCTTGGCGGTCAGATTCAGGAGGTACGAGTCCACGGATGGACGAAGGTTGATTAATGCCGGAGCAATTGTCGAGGATGCCAGAACCGAGAATAACGATTAGCTGCAATCCTCATCTTGCCTACAGGGCTTTCAATTCCCGCTGAATGGTCAAACTTTTAATGCAACTGGTATCAATTTACTTCTATTAGCGACAAACAAGCCACTTTAAGGACAGTTACAAAACAATATTATTAATTATGAGAAGTTGTTAGTGGGGTAGGACTAGAAGGTATAACTTGAAATAGAGCATTTGATCAGAGAGCTTCAATAGACGATTGAAACAAAGAGTGCTGAGTCGTGAAGAATTCTAACTTTCGAGCAATGGCTCAATAAAGAGCAAGCTACTACCAATTCACTCTGCAAGTGTCAACAGAGCTCACAACCTAACTTAATCGTTATTACTTTTATGAATGCTGAGTGTCGCTAGGCTAAATACTGGCTTGAAGTGAACAATTGAAATAGGAGCTGAAATAAAGAATTTAAAATTGATTTATATGATTTGGACAAAGAAGTGATGGGTCGTGAAGGATTCGAACAAGATGGTGGTTAAGAGTAAAGCTAACTGCGTACTTTATTAAGATGCAGCAACTGAATCTTTTACTAACGTCTCTAATATTTATTCACCAAGAGAAGTGGTGGGCTGTGAAGGATTCGAACCTTCGACCAATGTGGTAGTTAAGAGTAAAGCCAACTGTGCTCTTATTCAAAGCATCAACTGAGCTAACCTATCTTTACCGTCTCCATTTTACCACCTGGAGAAGTGGTGGGCTGTGAAGGATTCGAACCTTCGACCAATGTAGTAGTTAAGAGTAAAGCCAACTGTGCTCTTATTCAAAGCATCAACTGAGCTAACCTATCTTTACCGTCTCCATTTTACCACCTGGAGAAGTGGTGGGCTGTGAAGGATTCGAACCTTCGACCAATTGGTTAAAAGCCAACTGCTCTACC